>DMYM01000504.1 GCA_003483645.1 Verrucomicrobiales bacterium | reverse complement strand
CCGGACCAATCCGGCGCTCGGCTGGTCGGTGTCCTTGCACTGGGTGTAAAGCTCGGTCGTGAGGGAGCGATGCTGGTCCCAGCCTGCGTGCATGAGCTGAATGAACTGTGTGCCCCGCTCGGCAAGACGGCGGGCCAGGAGGCAGTTCCGGGCGAAGGTTCCGGACTCACGGACGCCCGGTCCGTAAAGGTCAAGGATCTCCTTGGGTTCATCCGAGATTTCGGCGAGGTCGGGCACACTTGTCTGCATCCGGTAGGCCATTTCNNGTGGGTGGTGGTCGCGTCCGTAGTCCTCCTTGGTGAGAGCACCCTGGCAATAAATGGTACGGCCAAACTCACCACCCCAGATCACCAGTGTGTCGTCGAGCAACCCGCGCATCTCGAGATCCTTGATCAGGCCCGCGGTGGGCTGATCGACATCGGAACACTGCCTTCGAATCGTCGACGGAAGTGCGCCGTGCTGATCCCAGCCACGGTGATAGATTTGCACGAATCGGACATCACGCTCGGCCATTCTTCTGGCGAGCAGACAGCATGAGGCATAGCTGCCGGACTGATCGACCTCGGGCCCGTACATATCCTTGATGTGCTGAGGCTCGTCGGAGGTATCGACCAGTTCTGGTACTGACGATTGCATCCGGTAGGCCATTTCGTACTGGGCGATGCGAGTGGCGATTTCGGGGTCGCCGAATTCCTCAAGCTTGAGCTGGTTGAGACGTGCGAGATCGTCCAGCAACTCGCGGCGCATTGGTGGGCTCATTCCGTTGGGATTGGAGAGGTAGAGGACCGGATCGCTCGCAGGGCGGAACTTGACACCCTGGTGGCGGGTGGGAAGAAAACCGGAACCCCAGTAAAAGTCGTAGAAGATCTGTCCGCAGGTGGTGCCCTTGCTGACCGAGGTCATGACCACAAAGGAGGGCAGGTTCTCGTTCATGGTGCCCAGTCCGTAACTGAGCCAGGCGCCCATGGTAGGGCGTCCGGGAAGTTGCGCGCCACTCATGAAGAACGAGATGGCTGGAGCATGATTGACCGCTTCGGTATGCATGCTCTTCACAAAGCAGACCTTGTCCGCAATCTTGGCGGTATGGGGCATGAAATTGCTCACCCAGGCTCCGCTTTGTCCGTATTGCTGGAAGGGTTCGACCGGGGCCAGAAGCAGTTTGCCGTTGGCATTGCCGGTCATGGTGCTGAAGCGCTTGCCTCCTACATAGCTCTCGGGGACGGGTGTGTTGTGGAGCTTCTGTAGTTGCGGCTTGTAGTCGAAGAGATCGCAGTGGGTCGGTGCGCCGTTCTGGAAGAGGTAGATCACCCGCTTGGCCTTGGGTGCGATCTGCCGGATGAAGGAAGGCAACTTCTTTTCCCCGGCTCCGGCTGCGAATCCGTCGCGCCCCAGCAGGGTGGCCAGGGCCGCCGTCCCGATGCCGGTTGCACTTTTGCCGAAGAAGTGGCGGCGGTTGATGCCGAGGTGGTGTTCCTTGAGGGGTGACATGGGAAGAATTCAGGTCTTGGATTTCCGGGGGACAGATTGGGGTTATTCCTTGGTCAAGGCTTCGTCCAGATTCAGAATTCCCAGGCATACCGTGGCCAGAGCGGCGTGTTCCGGTTCAGAAAGTTCGCAGTTTCGTGGGGAGTCACCGTTTTTGAGAAAGTCGGCTGCGGACTTGGGGTCGGCGGTGAAGCGGGTTCGGGCCCGGGTATGGATGTTTTCCAGGATCTCCTGTTCGCGAGAGGAGGGTGACCGGGCCACCACCAGCTTGAAGGCGTGCTGGATCTGCGCCCGGTTGTTCTTTTCAGCTTCCCTGGAGGCACGGGCGGCGAGGACGCGCGAGGCTTCCACATAGGTTGTGTCATTGAGAGTATTGAGAGCGTGGAGGGGAGTGTTGGTCCGTCCGGACTTTACCGAACAGGTTTCCCGTCCCGGGTTGTCAAAGAACATGGGTGGGGCGGCGATACGACGCCAGAAGGAGTAGAGGCTGCGGCGGTAGAGATCTTCGCCCTTGCCTCGGTTGTATCGTTTCTTTCCGAAGGTGGCCTCCGCCCAGATGCCAGCGGGTTGATAGGAATTGACCGGAGGGCCGCCCTGTCTGCCAATCAGTAATCCGCTTGCCGCGAGGGCCTGGTCGCGGATCATCCACGCGGGCATGCGGAAACGCGCCCCGCGGGCAAGGAGGCGGTTGGAGGGATCTGCTTCGAGAAGGGCCGGAGTGACGCGGGACGATTGCCGGTAGGTATGACTTGTCACGATGGTGCGGAGGAGGTGCTTCACATCCCAGCCCGACTCGATGAACTCAACCGAGAGCCAGTCCAGCAGCCGTGGATGAATGGAGACCTCGCTCTGCACTCCGAAGTTTTCTGGCGACTTGATGAGGCCGACTCCGAAGATCTCCTGCCAGAAGCGATTGACCGTCACACGGGCAGGTAGCGGATTTTGGGGGGAGACAAGCCAGTTTGCCAAACCGAGACGATTACCCGGTTGTCCCCCGGGGAAGGGAGGCAGGCTGGCGGGGGTCCCAGCGGTGACTTCCTTCTCGCGTTTGTTGTAGAGACCCACCTTGAGAATGTAGGTCTTACGGGTTTTGTCCATGTCCTGCATCACCATCACGCGAGGGAGGCCCTTGCGATTGCCATTGAGTTCGTTGTTCTTTGCCTCGATCAGTTTTACCAGTTCGGCGTGGCGCGGGACGTTCTCACGATGGGTGCGGGCGAGGAGTCCGGTCTGCCCTTCACTCCGCTTGTCCGGGGCGAGGGCGAGGGCTTCCTGGATTTGGTGTTCACCGGAGGAGAGCTTAGCGCCCGGATTCTCACTGACCGAGATGCGGAAGAAGCCCAGATTGTGGTTGGGATGAGCCGAGTCGTGGCGGAGGGTAACGATCACGGAAGCGTGCTCGGGCACGGGTACGGGCTTCTCGGCGTGGAAGACGGCCTCATGGTCGCGGTCGATGGTATTGTTCTCGTAGACGGCCCATCCAGTCTGTGCATTCCCGTCATAGGCCGACTGGATCTTGTGATTGCCCTGCTCGAAAGTAGCCACCGCAGACTTGAACTTGAGGGTCGTAGCCTTGCCGCCCAGCGGTTGCACCCGGACCTCGAAATCGGTGAGGACGAAGTTCCCGCTGTCCGATCGTGTGAGCCGTCCCTCCGTCATGCTCTTGTGCCGCCGGGCCTCCAGCCGGATGCTTCCAATGGATTTCTTGCTGGTCTCGGTCGAGAGGCGGTAGGCGTCGTTCTTGGGATTCTCCCCGCCTGCCAGCACGCTGCCGTCCTTCAGGATTTCGAGCGTTTGCTTGTCAGCCTTGGCGGAGTTGATCTCCAGCACCTGCCACTCGCTGTTGGCCACGTCACGCTTCTGGCCCTTCTCCCACTCCGGTTGCTTCCTGCGGATGTCCTCCTCGAGAGCCTTCAGGTCTTCCCGCAGCACGGCGATTTCCTTTTCGAGAGCTGCTTCACGGGCCTTGCGCTCTCCAGTGGAGACCGAGAGCACCGGCGGGGTGGCGGGATCACCCCCTCCACCGTTCACTGGCGTCTGGTTGAAGAAAGCGGAGAGCTTGTAGTATTCCTCCTGCGAGATGGCGTCATACTTATGATCGTGGCAGCGGCAGCAATTAAAGGTGAGTGCAAGCCAGACCGTGCCGGTGGTCTCGGTCATGTCCATGACATAGTCAACCCGGTTTTCCTCTGCGATCCGTCCGCCTTCACCATTGATGGGATGGTTGCGGAGGAAGGCGGTAGCCAGACGCTGCTCAGTGGTGGCATCGGGAAGAAGGTCGCCCGCCAGCTGCCATACAGTCAGATCGTCCCAGGGGATGTTACGATTGAAGGCATCGACCACCCAGTCGCGCCATGGCCACATGGTGCGTTCACCATCGCCCTGATAGCCATTGGAGTCGGCATAGCGGGATGCGTCGAGCCAGGGCCAGGCCATGCGCTCGCCGTAGGCGGGGGAGGCCAGGAATCGGTCGACCAGTTTCTCGTAGGCATCTTCCGACTTGTCGTTGAGAAACCCCGTCACTTCCTCCGGGGTGGGAGGGAGACCGCGCAGGTCGAGAGAGAGACGGCGGGCGAGGGTGTGGAGCGCTGCTTCGGGTGATTGCACGAGTCCTGCCTTGGCGAGGCGAGTCGCAACAAAAGCGTCGATCGGATTGCGAATGGTGGCGTCTGCAGGGTTGAGCACTGGCGGTCGTGTGGGCGGGATGAGAGCCCAGTGATTCTTGTATTCGGCCCCTTCTTCAATCCAGCGGCGGATGAGCTCCCTCTCGGTATCATTAAGCTTGAGGTGGGAGTCCGGCGGCGGCATGACTTCGTCCGGATCCAAGTTTGTGATCCTCCTCCAGACCAGGGATTCGTCCGGCTTGCCGGGAACGATGGCATGGCCGTTCTCGCGCTCAGCGTAGGCACCCTCCGCCTTGTCGAGACGCAGGTCAGCCTTGCGTGCTTTCTCGTCAAAGCCGTGGCAGATGAAGCAGCGGTCCGAGAGGAGGGGGCGGACATCCAGATTGAAATCGAGGGGTGCTGCGGAGACCGAAACGGCAACCGGCAGGGTGAGCAGCAGGAAGGGCAATGGAAGACAGGACGACATCCGAGGGGTGGGTTCTAGCCTATTTTCCCGGGAGCCTCAATAGCACGGGTAGACCACTATTCTCTGAGGATGGACGCCTCAGGCCAGATTATTGTTGCTCCGGGGGCCTCGCGCGTTAGGGGGGGAGTGGATATGTCTGCGATTCGCCTTTTTTTCCTTTTGCTACTCATCTTTCTGGCGCTGCCCCAAGCTGTCAGGGGTCAATGGAAGCGTCACACCATCGATAATTCCTCCAGGGGCGCTGATGGGGTGCGGGCCGCGGATGTGAATGGGGATGGGCATCTCGACTTTACCACCGGCTGGGAAGAGGGAGGGG
>DMYM01000334.1:5213-12435 GCA_003483645.1 Verrucomicrobiales bacterium | reverse complement strand
TTCATGAGAGTGGTGATTGCTTTGGTCTGGGAGAGATCAATATGAATATCGGAGAGATCAGTCAAGGGGCACTTAGAACCTTTGAGGTTCCAGGAGTTTAAAGTTTTCTGACTGGAAATGCAGGACATGTGATCAGGGGGCCGGGAGCGGAGAAAAACCCGCCTTTTACCGAATCAGGGGACACGGTGCTCACTTCCGGAGGAGGGCGCTCAGCATCTTCGAGGTCACCGCGAGGGTGATTTCCAGGCTGTCGCGTGAGATGCGCCGCAGATTGTCCGCCTCGGTGTGCCACCAGGCGAACTGACTGAAGTCGCCGATGACATCGATGGTGGGGATGCCGGCATTGTTGAGTGCGATGTGGTCGTCCATGATGGGATTGAGGCTCTTCGTGAAGCGATCCAAGCTACTGGTTTCACGGGCGGCGTCCAGTAGAGCGTCCTCAAGGAATGATGGAGTGTCGGAGGGATAACGGATTTTCAGATCCTTGTGTCCGATCATATCGAGGATGATTCCGAATGAAGGTTTCCTGGTGGCGGTGCGCCAATGGTGGGCGTAGTGCCTGCTCCCGTAGAGGCCATCGCTGGGACTGATGTTCTGGCCGAAGGCTTCCTCTCCGTCGAAGAAAACCAGCTCGATCCGGGAAGCTTTTCCGGGTTCGTTCCGGAGTTGGCGGGCCAACTCGAGGATGACGCCCACCGCGGAGGCCGCATCATCAGCTCCGAGAAATCGCCGGCCAGGATAGAACTTGGAATCGATGTGGGCACCGAGCAGGCCGTCGATCTGATCTTCGGTGGCGGAGCCGAAGCGGGCGATCAGGTTTATGAAGCGCAGCTGTTTTCCAAGGGGGACTACCCGCCGGGTGAAGGGCTGGGGAGTAACCGTCCATCCGTGATGTTCCAGCTGGGCTGTGATGTAGGCACGCGTGTTCTTGAGGGCGGCCGACTCGGCGGGGCGGGGGCCATAGGAGAGGATTTCGCGGGTGTGGGCGTAAGCCGCACGCGCGCCCGTGCGGGCTCGCTCGGGAGGGAGGTTGGGTTTGTTTTTCCTGCAACCCGGGAGGAGTCCGCACATGGTCGGAGCGACGAGCAAGGGGAAGAGAGCAAAAAAGAGTCGGCGGTTCATGAGGTTGCGCCGCGCTTGTAGCTCCGAAGGTTCCTACAGGTCTTCGGTGGGTACTCCAAGAACATCCAGGAGTCGCCCCAGATCGTCATTGCCGTAGTATTCCAGTTCGATGCGCCCCTTCTTGGGGGTGTGGGAAATGGAAACGTGGGTGGTAAAGTGCTCCCGCAAACGGGAGGTAAGGGAGCGTAGCATGGCCTCCGTTTCGGGGTCATTGGTCTTGGTGCCTTTCCCAGACTCCGACCCGTTGCCAGACTGCAGCTGCTGCACCAGTTTCTCGGTAGCCCGCACGGTGAGGCGCCGGCGCATCACCTGTTCCGCGATTTCACGTTGCTCGCGCTTTACCTTGATCCCGAGGATGGCCTTGGCGTGTCCGACCGTGATGAGCCCGTCAGCGACGAACTTCTGGATGTCCTTGTGCAGATCGAGGAGCCGCATGGAGTTGGCCACCGTGGCGCGGGACTTGCCCACGCGCTTGGCGATCTCGTCCTGCTTCATGTCGAACTCCTTGGCGAGTTTGACATACCCGTTGGCTTCTTCGATGGCGTTGAGGTCCTGGCGCTGCAGGTTTTCCACGAGGGCCATTTCGAGGACCTCGCGGTCATTGGCCTTGCGGACGATGACCGGAACGGTTTCCAGTCCGAGCTTTTGACAGGCACGCCAGCGGCGTTCTCCCGCAATCAGTTCGAACTTGCCCCGCACCCGGCGCGTGATGAGTGGTTGGATGACCCCGTGGGCCCGGATCGAGTCAACCAGTTCCTCCAGGTTTTTTTCAGGAATTTTGCCGCGCGGCTGGAGCGGACTCTTGACCACGTTCGTGATGGCTACCTCGCTTACTTCCGATCCGGGTTCCTGGTCGTCCCTGCTTTTTCCCGGTGCGCTTTTCGTCGCCGACTTCCTGATGAGGGCCCCCAATCCTTTTCCTAGCGCCTGTTTCGCCATGTCCGGCGAGATTAGGACAAACCCTCAGGCAAGAGCAAAGCTCATTTCATCATTTAATCTAACAGGGGTTTTGTCCCCTGGCCGGACGAAGGAGGAGGTCCCCCGCGAGGGAAGAGTGAAATTCCCGGGTGATCCCATCGGGGGAGGTTCCGCCCCCGGGGCTGGGGCTTGACGAGTGGCTTCCCCTGTCCCAGAAATACCCCTGTGAGGAGTGTTTTGTTGTCCCTGCTGATCGCGGCCTTCGTGGTGGGAGAGACCCGGCAGGCAGCGGCCCAGGGAACCGGCAGGGTGCCGCAGTCCGTGCTGGACCAGGCCGAGGCGGCTACGCGGGCAATGGGCCAGCAGGTGCTGCAGGGAAATTTCAGGGTTGCCCTGGAGCGCATGTATCCCCGCTGGAAAAAGCGGGCCGCCAAGAAGCTCCAGGGAGGGCAGGTTGAGCTGGCTAGACGCCTTGCCGAGATCCCCAAGGAGATGGCCAGGCAGGGGATTTCCATGCTGAATTACGAGGTCCGGAAAGCGACCAGTGCCCACGAGGTGGTCCTGTTGCGGGGAGAGGACAAGGAGGGTCGACCGATCAACATGTATCTTGAGTGGCTGGTCTTCGTTCCCACCCGGGCGGAATACCGGGTGATTGATCCAAAGACCCGTTTACCCAGAAAGATCGAGATCCTGGGGTTTCAGGTAGCGGTGAACAAGAAAGGGACTCCCGACTGGCACTTCATAGACGGACGGAACTGCAGCATCGCAGACCTGAGAAGTTTTTTCCCCAGTCTTCCTGAGGACCAGAAGCTCCTCGGGTTGCCTGAAATTGGCGGGGAAGAGATACGGCGGGAGCGTTGATCCCGGTGATCAGGGAGAAGTAGAACTGAGCCCGATTAGCGCTACGAAAAGATCATGGTGAAATCGAAGAAGACAGGGTCCGGTTCCAGGGGGAAGGGTAAGAAGCTGAAAAAGGCGGCCCGTCTCCGGCGCCAACTGGAAAAGTTGATGGAGCGGGCAAAGAGCGAAAACTGCGAAGTGCGGAACTCGGATATTCATGGCACGGGGGTCTATGCGTCCAAGCCAATACCTTCGGGGAAGCGCATCATCGAGTATATCGGAGAAAAGATCGACAAGGAGGAGAGCGAAAGGCGCGCCACAGCTCAGATGGAGCATGCCGAGAAGAGCGGGGACGCGGCAGTCTACATTTTCAGCCTGAACAAGAAGTGGGATCTCGACGGAAATGTCCCCTGGAACACGGCCCGTCTCCTGAATCACTCCTGCGTTCCCAATTGCGAGGCATGGATAGAGGAGAAACAGATCTTTCTCTACGCCCTGCGGGATATCGATATGGGTGAGGAGCTCACCTTTGATTACGGGTTTGATATCGAAAATTATGAAGATCATCCCTGCCTCTGTGGAAATGACGACTGCGTGGGCTACATCGTGAGCCGAAACAACTGGCAGGAACTCAAGGAGCGACTCGCCGAAAAAGAGAAGGCCGAGAGGACGGGGCCAGCAACAAGTTAGAGCAGGAAGGAGCTCACATGGTGACTGCGAGGCGATCGACTACCATTTTCGAAAGCCGGGTATATGCCGCCCTGCGGGAAATCCCGCAGGGGAAGGTGGTCACCTACGCCGCCCTGGCTCATCATCTCAACTGCCGCTCAGCGCAGGCGGTAGGGCAGGCGCTCAAGCGCAACCCGTTTGCGCCGGAGGTGCCCTGTCACCGTGTGATCCGGACAGATGGATCGCTGGGCGGCTATTCCGGGAAGAGCCGGGGTGTGCGGGTGGAGCGCAAGCGACGTATTCTTGCGGGGGAAGGCGTGTTCTTTGACGAGGCGGGTCGGCTTTGTGATTCCAGTCGCCTCTGGAGCTGGGCAGATTGACGGTTGGCAGGAGGAGGGCAGGGACTATGCTGACCGGGCCATGCGATCCCTCACCCTTTTCCTTCTCCTTGCCGTCTCCTGCCCGGTAGCGGGCAGGGCCGGAACCCCGGAGGCGGCCGCTCAGATCAGGAACGAGTATGAAGCGGCGGTCCGGGTCTGGGCCCAGAAACTGGCGCTTGCGGATTCCCAGGCTCAACGCAATGTCTGGAAGAACCGCCCCCGGTCACCGGACTATGGTGCGCGCATGTGGATGGAACTGAAGGATTCCCTGCGCACGGACTGGACCATCGAGTATTGCGTCTGGCTCCTGGAGCGCGCCCCTGTTTTTGTAGCGGAGACTGACTCGGGAGAGTCGCGGTCGCGCGCGCAGTTCATCATACAGTCCCTCCAGCGTTTCCACCTCAAGAGTCCCAAGATCGGAATGCTCTGCCTGGCTTTGACCAGCCAGCCTGATCGCTCCATTCTCAAGGTGATTGAGACGGTCGAGCAAGAGAATCCACACGAGGAGGTCCAGGGTCAGGCGTCCCTCGCGATCGCGATGCTCCTGAAGGGGCTGGGTGATGATGCGATAATCCTGGAGCGGCGGATTCGCAATCTGCGGCGGGCCATCATCAAGGCTCATGAGGTGAAGGTGGGGGATACCACCGTCTCCAAGTTGGCCATGGATGAGATTTTCGTGATTCAGAACCTGGTCAAGGGGAGGACTGCTCCCGATGCCATCGGGCGGGACTCGGCAGGGGAGCCCTTCAAGTTGAGCATTTTAAAGGGCAAGGTGACTGTGCTGGCTTTCTGGCATACCAGTATGCGCGACGCTGAGCGGGGTCTGGGCCTTTTACGTAAGCTGCATGAGCAGCACGGAAAGCGTGGGATGAATCTGATCGGGGTGACCTCCGACTCCCGGGAGGTGCTGCGCAGTCTGCGAGCCAACGGGACCATCCCCTGGCGGAATCTTTCCGATGTAGACGGGCGGATCCACTCTCAGTATCGGGTGAGAGACCTTCCCCTGGTTTACGTCCTGGATGCCCAGCGGAAGATCCGCTACATCGGCGGCCCCGGGTCTTTCGTAGATCTGACGGTGGAAGGAATGCTTGCCGAGTAGAGGGCGGGTTCTTCAGGACTGGCAGGGAGATTTACCCGGCTCTGGTTCCTGTTCGCGGATAGCGGGATCCCAGATATAGCGGGTAAAGAGAACCTTCACAGAGGCCGTGAGAGGGATCGCGAGGAGGGCGCCCAGGAATCCGCCCAGGACAAGGGACCAGAAGAAGATCGAGAAGATGATGGTCATGGGGTGGAGCCCCACCTTGTCTCCGATGATCTTGGGTTGGACAAAGAGTCCATCGATTTGCTGGACCACGAAGAAGATGGCGAAGACCAGGGCTGGGTGCTGCCAGTCGCCATAAGTGGCCACCGCGATGATCATGGCCGGAATGAGGGTCACCAGGAATCCGATGAAGGGCATGACTCCCAGGATGGCGAGGGCAAGGCCAATCACAAAGGCGTAGGGGAGCCCAATCATCCAGAGGAGGAGACCGGTGAGGAGGCCGTCGATGATGCTGACAAGGACCTGGCCACGGAAGAAGGCGATGAGGTATCCGTTCATCTCGTCGAGGGTTGCGACGACTTCGCGCTTCAGGTTGGATTCACGCAGGGGGACGAAGTGGCTCCAGCGGCTCTGAATGATGGCGGCCTCCTTCAAAAAGAAGAAGAGGTAGACCGGGACGAGGAGAAATCCGAGGGCATAGCCGATGAAACCAACGACCTTGCCGGCTCCGCCTTCAAGCCAGTTGAGACCTGTGGTCAGGAGATCCTCGAGATTTTCGGTGGCCCAGTGCCAGCCCTTGCTTTTTCTGAGGTCAAATTCGCCGGCATCCTGGCCTGGAATCCACTTGGGAAAATTCTCGAGCCAGTCGTCATAGTTTGCGAGTTGCTTCTCTTGTGAGGGATCGGCTGAAGATGTGGCGGGCTCTTCTCCTGTTTCATGTTCGGCCAGAGCCTGATTGGCCAGGTTGCGTAACCAGGGTGTGGTGCGGATATGCTGGACCAGATTGCTGGCCAACTGCTCCCGCTTTTCGAACAGTTCCCCGGCCTGAGAGGCGATCTTGGGGCTTATTACCAGGAGCGTGGATCCCAGGAGGATGGCGGAACCGGCAAAAACGGATAGGATGGCCCGCAGGCGAGACAGGCCCTTTTCCTCCAGTTTCACCACCAGAGGATTGAGGAGATAGGCGAGGATGCCGGCTACCGCGAGGGGAACGAGAACCGGTTGAAGATAGGTGAGAGTTCTGCCGATGAGAATGACGAGGCCCACGAGGAGGGCTCCAATCACCGCGATGGCAATGCCAGTCAGGGCACTCCAGAGAGCGCGGCGCTGAAAGTCGGTTGGGAACTGGTGGGGCACAGGCAGTTCAAAGAATTAGCAATCCGGGGAACAGGGGGCGATGAGAAAGTCGGGAAAGGCTGGGGGTCAGTCCGACAGGATGAACCGTTCAGGGTATGACCGTTCCTTCATCCGCCGTTCGGAGTATTTGAGGGGAAAGGATCCTGTGCGGAGCTATTCAAGGGCCGCAGAATTCAAATCACACGAACCGGGAAGATCGGGAATGTCTGGCGGATGACCTAGTTGCTATCCGTTTCTGGTCACGCGGTCGAGCACGCCATTAACGAAGCCGGGAGATTCAGTGGTGCCGAAAGCACGGGCGAGTTCGATGGCCTCGTTGATGGCTACAGCGGTCGGAACTTCGTCGTCGAAAAGGAGTTCGTATGTGCCGAGTCGGAGGATGGACCGGTCGACCCTGTCCAGTCGCTCAGGGGAGTAGTTGTCTACCACCGCGGCCAGTTTCCGGTCGATGTCAGCGAGATGTCGGCGCAGATCATGATAGTAGGATTCGATGCGCGAGGTGGTGTGAGCAAGATCCGTCTCGGCCCGCGCCACGGATTTCAATTCGGGCAGCGTCGTGAGGTCGTCGCCGAGGGCAAGGGAGAGGCGTTCGCTCACGGGTGCGATCTGTTCTCGCAGAACGAGGGCTTTGTCGCGCAGTTGTTGCAGGGCGGGGAAGTGTGGATTGGTGGCGCTCACCCGGGTTGCAGCGGAGCGAGCAGCGCGATTGCTCCGGTTGGCGCCTTCCATGCTCTCCCGGAGGCGGGTGACATCCTTGTTGCCGTTGAGTTCGTGACGCAGGCCATGGAGGTAGTCGCGGAGTTTTTCCTCCTCCTCGCTCCAGGATTTGAGGTCCCTGCTCATCTCGTCTGCCCCATCGGCGGGATCGAGCTCTTCGAGATTGAGTAGGAGAGGA
>DMYM01000334.1:609-4910 GCA_003483645.1 Verrucomicrobiales bacterium | reverse complement strand
AAGCTCTTCGAGATTGAGCAGGAGAGGAGGAAGCCCGGTGAGGATCTTCTCCCGGCCTTGCTGGAGATGCACTACGGCCCTTGCGCGAGCCCTCGTGGACTTGTCCCGGGCCGATTCCAGAAGCAGCGACAGGATGGCGGGATCAGGCGCATCCGGGAGCTCATCTGCGGGGCCCAGGGCATAAAGGAACTGCACAACCGCCTCGCGTATGCGGCGACGTGAGGTGTCAGGCATCTCTTGGCTGGGTGCGAAGCGATCTCCCGCGGTCAAGTTCGGAGAAGATCTCCACCATGGCGGTGGCGGCGCGAGCGGCTTCGGTCCCGCGGTTTAGTTCGTCACCCAGACAACGGACGTGCGCCTGCGCTTCGTCTGCCACCAGAAGCACCTCGTGAATGACCGGGGTAGTGTAATCGAGGGCGAGTTGCTGAAGGGCATCGGTAACGCTGCGAGCTACCAGATCGGCGTGGGCGGTTTCGCCTTGGATGATGACTCCGAGGGCAATCGCACAAATCGGTTGTTCAAGTTCGAGCAGAGCCTTGATGGCGACCGGAATCTCAAAGGCACCGGGCACCCGCACCAGATCGACCCGGGCTTGCGGCAAGTGGTCGCTCAGTTCGGCGATCGCATTATCAACGAGGCCGTCGCTGTAGACCTCGTTGTACTTCGAGGCCACGATGGCGAGTTTGTTGTGCTTGGCATTGAAGATGCGAGGCTTCCGCGGGAGTTCTTGAGACATGACGAATGAACCTTAGGATCTAAGAGCTGGATGCTGAATTGAAAACTCAGGGGATTGTGGTCTGGCTTCCTGCGGGTTTGATACGTGACGATTCCGTCACAGGTCTCGCTGCAGTGGTGGCAGGATGGAGGGGCTTTCCTACAGGCGATGACCGAGTTTGTCGCGCTTCGTTTCGAGGTAGCGGCGGTTATCGGGATTGGGTTCGGAGCGGATCAGCACCTGATCGACGATCTCCAGTCCGTATCCCTCCAAACCCACCACTTTCCTTGGATTATTGGTGAGAAGGCGGATCTTGCGGATACCGAGGTCGTGGAGAATCTGGGCACCCATCCCGTAGTGCCGGAGGTCGGACGGGAAGCCCAGTCTTTCGTTGGCCTCCACCGTATCAAGGCCTTTCTCCTGGAGTTTGTATGCGTGGATCTTTGCTGCAAGGCCGATGCCGCGGCCCTCCTGGCGGAGGTAGAGGAGCACGCCCCCGTCCTCAGCGATGCGTTTCATGGCGGCGTGGAGCTGGCTGCCACAGTCGCAGCGGCGGGAGGAGAAAACGTCCCCGGTGAGGCACTCGGAGTGGACCCGCACGAGGGTTGGTTGCTCGGGGTTGATCTTGCCCCGGGTGAGCGCCAGGTGGTGTGAATCGTCGGTGTGCTCCCGATAAAGGTGGCAATCGAACGCTCCGTATTCGGTGGGAAGGTCGATGGTCTCCTCGCATGCCACCAGACGTTCCGTCCGGCGCCGGTATTCAATGATCTGAGCAATCGTGCAGGCCTTCAGTCCGTGTGCCTGCTGGTAGTCGCCGAGATCGCCGACCCGAGCCATGGTGCCGTCTTCGTGCATGATCTCGCAGAGCATCCCGACTCCGGGAAGGTTGGCCATACGGGCAAGGTCAACCGCTGCTTCAGTGTGCCCGGCCCGGCGCAGCACCCCGTCATCGGCTGCCTGCAGGGGAAAGACGTGGCCTGGTTGCACGAGACTGTCCGCACCAGCGTCATCATTGGCTAAAAGGCCGATAGTCCGTGATCGATCGGCTGCTGAGATTCCAGTGGTGATTCCGTTCGCGGCATCTACTGAAACGGTGAATGCCGTGCGATGTCCTTCCCGGTTCCGCCGTGACATGGGAGGCAGGTTAAGGGCTTCCACCCGTGCCCGGGTGGCGGGTGCGCAGATTAATCCGCGTCCGTGAGTGGCCATGAAGGCAATCGTTTCAGGAGTGGTGCGGGAGGCTGCCCCTATCAGGTCCGCTTCGTTCTCGCGGCTTGGATCGTCGGCCACGATGACGAGGTTGCCGCCGGCGATGTCGGCGACAATTTCGTCGATAGAACTGAAGGTCAGGGCCGACACGGGTTGGTGCGCGAGGGTTGGTGGTTTAAGTGGAGCGGGCGCTCGCTGAAGATGTAGTTCGGATTTGAGGAAAGAAAAGCATCAGGAGGCTTCAATCCTTCCGGTGGGGTCCGGGTTCCCGAAGGCTTTGGGACGTTTTCTTTGACGGGTCTCTTGCTAGCGATTTCATAAAGTACACAAAATCAGTGTGTTGGAGAATAAATATGGCTGATATTAGAATAAACTCGCTATTGAGACTCAGTCGCGATAGAAACTTAAAGGCTTTGATTCATGGATCCATCACAATCCTTGAAGGGGCCTAACTCAATTAACGATCAATGAAACCGACCAAGTTCCGGGTGACTTTCGGCACCCTGTTCCCTGGACCCGGGACTGAGGCATTGGTTGTGAAGGTAGAGGCGCAGGAAGACCAGCCGGGAGGATTCGGGCAATCATGGTCGGAACAGGGTGACTATGATGGGCCGGTCTCGGGCGCCTAAACAAAATTAGCATAAGCTACCCCTAAATTGTCCCAATCGCACACCTCAGATACCAGATCGATGAAACGACGACTAACCATCCTCCTCGCAGTAACCGGGATCTGCCGGATTTTATCCGGGTGTGGGGAAATAGAGCAGGCTACGGGCACAGGTCCGAAAGGGTATCCCTACCAGATCGCGACCACGGTGGCGATGATTTCCGACATAGTAAGGCAGGTGGCGGGTCAACATGCCGTGGTGGAGGGAGTCGTCGGGGAGGGTGTGGATCCGCATCTCTATGCGGCATCCATCAATGATGTGAAGGCGTTCTACGCTGCGGACGTGATCTTTTATAACGGACTGATGCTGGAGGGGAAAATGAGTGACGTTCTGGTACGGGTGGGGCGCAACAAACCGGTCCACGCGGTGACAGAAGCCATCCAGCAAGCTGCTGATTATGTCATCACGGATGAATCAGAACATTACGATCCGCATGTCTGGATGGATGTAGCCGGGTGGATGAGGGCGGTGAAGGTGGTACGGGATGTCCTGCAGGAATTCGATCCTGCTCACCAGGCGGATTACAGCGAAAACGCGGATGCTTATCTCAAGAAACTCGAACAACTGGATGCCTACGCAAAGGAGGCGGTAAGCTCTATCCCCGAGGAAAAACGTGTCCTGATAACTGCCCACGATGCCTTTGGGTACATGGCCCGGGCCTACGGACTGGAAGTCCGCGGGATCCAGGGGCTCAGCACCGAAGCGGAGGCTGGTCTGCGGGATATCGAACTGCTGGTTGAATTCCTGGTAGAACATAAGATCCCCGCTGTCTTTGTGGAGTCTTCGGTTCCGCGCAAGAGCATCGAGGCCCTCATCGAAGGAGCACGGGCCAAAGGTCACAAAGTGGTGGTGGGAGGAGAGCTCTTTTCGGATTCCATGGGTAAACCCGGAACCCCTGAGGGGACCTACATCGGGATGATCGATCATAATGTGACCACTATCGCGAGGGCTCTCGGGGGGGGCGTTCCGAAAGAGGGGTTCCAGGTCTGGGTGAAGAACAAGCAATGAAGTCTTTCGTCGACAATCGCCACGCGTCTGCAGACGGTCGCCCGGAACATCCGGACAACCTCCCCCTCGCGATTCACGACCTGACGGTGGCTTATCACCGCAAGCCGGTCATCTGGGATATCGAACTCAATATCCCGGAAGGAAAACTGGTGGGAGTGGTGGGGCCAAACGGGGCAGGTAAGAGCACCCTCCTCAAGGCGTGCCAGGATCTGGTTCCCAAGACCTCGGGGGAGGTGCATATTTATGGAGCCCCTTACAAGTCGTGCCGCAGCCTTGTGGGCTACGTCCCCCAGCGGGAGAGCGTGGACTGGGATTTCCCGGTGAGTGCGCTGGATGTGGTGGCGATGGGAACCTATGGGAGACTCGGATGGTTCCGTCGCGTCGGAAAGGCTCAGAAGCGTGTTGCCATGGATGCCTTGGAGCGTGTGGGTATTGAACACTTGGCAAACCGGCAGATCAGCCAACTCTCGGGTGGGCAGCAGCAACGGGTTTTTCTTGCGCGCGCTCTTGCGCAGGATGCGAGGCTCTACTTCATGGACGAACCCTTTGCAGCCGTCGATGCAGCCACCGAGCAGGCAATCGTGACGTTGCTGAAAGAGCTGAACCGGGGGGGCAAGACCTGCCTGATAGTGCATCACGATCTGTCCTCGGTGACTCGCTATTTCGATTGGCTTGTCCTGCTCAACATGCGGGTGGTGGCC
>DMYM01000334.1:0-293 GCA_003483645.1 Verrucomicrobiales bacterium | reverse complement strand
CAACATGCGGGTGGTGGCCTCCGGTCCCACGGAGGAGGTGTTCACCCGCGAGAACCTGCAGAAAACCTATGGAGGCAAGCTCAGTTTGCTGGACGATGTCGTGGATCGTTTGCGCCATGTCAGCAGTTAAGAGCGGGTTGATCCTGCTGGTGGCGTTGGCGCTCCTCTTCCTGAGTGCCGGCTCGGTCGAGGCCCGGGAATCAGCATGGCAGGACTGGGGCTATGTCTGGAAGGTGCTTACCTTGCAGTCGTACAATGCACGTCTTGTCATTCTTTCCACCTCATTGCTTGGA
>DMYM01000486.1 GCA_003483645.1 Verrucomicrobiales bacterium | reverse complement strand
GCCAGCACCCACCACAAGGACATCACCTGGCTTCCCATCCAGTCAGCCTCCTGCTTCGCCTCACCTCTGTAGTGCCGTTGCCGACCTGATTCGGAAATGCGCCTCTTAGCGATTACTGGTCGCGACGAGACCGGAAGATCGTCCGGGGCAGGCCCATCCGGAGGGCTGCTCCTCTCCAGACCGCTCTGTGCTCCCAGCCCACGGGGCTCCGGTTTAAGCTCGGCAGGCACGATCGGGGGCGAACTGCTCACGGCCCGTCCGGAAGCTCCCGGCTTTGCGCCGGAGAGATCCAGATCCTCAAGTTCTTCGTCAAAAAGCGCCTTCTCGCTCAGCGGATCGTCATCGGAAGGGAGATTTCCCTCCCGAGAGGATTTCTTATCCCGGAGACGACGGGCGGCATCCCACATCGGCACATGCCGCTGCAGCCTGTCCGAAGACTCCTCGGGTTGGGGAAGGGCCGGCTTGCGAGGCCCGGAATCTTCCGGTGGATCAGTTGATGGTGGGGGCTGAGCCACGAGCCCGAAGGCTAGCGCCCTCCTTAATATCAGCAACTTAAATCTGGGTCTCCTCTCCGCTCAGGCGAGCCCCCCCGGGACCCCCTCTACCATACGGGCAGCCAGCCGAACCGTGGCCTCTGGCGCAAGAAACCCTCCACTTTCAATGGGAACCGGGTGTCAGTCCAGGAGTGCCCTCATGTTGCCGAAGAAATCATTCACATCATCATCGTCGGCGAGAGCATTCATCTCTTCCACGTAATCGCGCTCCACGATCCACTCCTCGCCCAGTTCCTCCAGGAAGGAGCTTGGATCGCATCGTACCAGTTCGCCATACTTCCTGCGCAGAGCACAATAACTCAGGAAGAGCTGCTGCTGCGCCCTTGTAATCCCCACGTACAACAAGCGACGCTCCTCGTCCCTCGTTCCCTCCTCCGTACTTCGCCAGTGCGGCAGCACCCCCTCCTCCAGTCCCACCAGGAACACCACCGGAAACTCCAGTCCCTTCGAGGCATGCAGGGTGATCAGGGTAACCCCTGATTTCTGCTCGAGTTCCTCCTCCGGCTCTGCATCAAGGGCAGCCTCGTCGAGAAACTCCTGCAGGCTCCTGCCCCTTTTCATGGCGTCGGTCAGGGCCACCCCCACTTCGCCCACCGCCTCCCGACGCTGCTCACGTTCTTCCTCAGTCCGGCAGGAACGCATGAGCCATGAGAGGTAGTCGATCTCCTGGAGCAGTTCGTGCAGAGCTTCCCCCACACGATCCCCGGCGCCCCTGATCCGCGCGGAGAATCCCTCGATCAACTCCACGAAGGACCGCACCGCTCCTGCCCCCCTGGCGGACAGCTGCCCGGTGAAGGACTCGTCCTTCATCGCTGCCCAGCTCTGCACTCCATGTTCGCGGCAATGCTCCAGCAGCAGCATCGCGGTGTTGGTTCCGATCCCCCGCGGCGGCGTGTTCAGGATCCGCAGGAGAGCCACATCCGCCCGCTGATTGGCGAGCACCTGCAGGTAGGCCAGCACATCACGCACTTCCCGCCGGTCAAAGAAACTCTGCGCGCCAACCAGACGGTAGGGGATCTCTTCCTGTCGGAAAACCTGCTCCACCTTCCGGATGTGGGTATTGGTACGGAAAAGGACCGCGAAGTCCTCCCAGCGCCCGTTCTTCCCGGCCAGGGCACGCCGGATTTCCCTGGCCACCCACAAAGCCTCCTCCTCGTCACCCGGGAGAGCCATGAGCGCCACCTTCTCCCCGCCCCTGATGGTGGCCCGCAGGGTCTTCTCGTACCGGGAGGGACTGTTCCGGATCAACTCATTGGCAACGCTCAGGATGGCCTCCGTGCTCCGGTAGTTGTTCTCAAGCCGCACAACCTTCGGGTCCGGGAAAAAGTGCCCGAACTGCAGGATGTTGCTCACCTGCGCCCCCCGCCAGCCATAGATGCTCTGGTCGTCGTCACCCACCACGCACAAGTTGTGCGGCGGTCCGACGAGCTGCATGAGCAGGTCCATCTGCAATCCGTTGGTATCCTGGAACTCATCCACCGTCACGTAGTGGTAGCGCTCCCGCCAGTAGTCACGCGCCTCCTTGAACTCGCGCAGCGCCTGCTCCGCCAGGACGAGCAGGTCATCGAAATCGAGCGCATTGCGCGCACGCAACTCGCGCTGGTAACTCATCGCCACCGTGCGGATGAGGTCGTCTTGAATCTCCCCCACCGGCATCCCGGCATTCTTCTGCCGGGACACCGCCGAGACGACATCCCAGGCCTGGATCTTCTCTTTCGCCCCTCCGTGCCGGACGATGAGCTGTTTGACCAGGCCGTCCCGGTCACTCCCCGCCGCAATGCTGAAATTGGTGTTGTAACCCAGCAGCCCCGCGTGCACCCGCAGGATGCGCACACAGAGGGAGTGAAAGGTGGACACCGTCAATTCCTCCGCCGCCTCGCGACGCACCATTCCACCCACCCGCTCCCGCATCTCGCAGGCCGCCTTGTTGGTGAAGGTCACCGCCAGGATGTTGCGGGGCTCAACCCCTTTCTCCAGCAGGTTGGCGATGCGGAAGATCACCGTGCGGGTCTTGCCCGTTCCCGCCCCGGCCAGGATGAGGACCGGGCCCTCAGTGCTCTGCACCGCTCCGGCCTGGGCCTCGTTCAACCCCGCCATCAACGATCCCTTGCCCGGTCCCCTGCCCATCTGATCCTGATGGAGAAGCTGACGGGGCCGACGCGCCGGGGAAAGTGGAATATGAAACCAGGCAAAAATTTCTCCCGAGCCCAGGCATGGAGAAAGGAAGGGCGGCAAGACCGGCGGTCCGATATTCCGGCGAATGCGGGGCCAGCCTTGCCACCCATGAGCACAGCAGTCACAGCCCCGGCATCCGGGTGTGAACGATATGAAGAAGACCAGGATTCCCGGCCTCTTACTCTTAGACAGCCCACCCCCCTCTCCGTCAAAAATTCGTGAATTTTCAACGCCAGCTGCTCATGGTGGTCTAAACAGTCCTTTTAACGTAAAAAGGGCCTTCGTCCGCATTTGCTGCCTCTTGCACTCTCATGAAAGGAGCACTAAGATGCGCTCCGGATAGCGAACCACCACCAATACCATGTTTGAAAGTTATCAGAATCCCTACGTCGTGGCCGCCGCACCCGAGGACGTGCGCGCAACCTTCATCCGCCGGACCTACGGACACCTAGCCGCCGCAGTCGGAGCCTTCGTTCTGATCGAGTTCCTCCTCTTCCAGATTCCCGGGATCGACGATAAAGTGATGGGCATCCTGGCTCGCAGCCCCTTCAGCTGGCTCATCGTCCTCGGTGGCTTCATGGTAGTCTCCTGGCTCGCCAACAAGTGGGCCCTCACCTCGGCCAGCAAGGGAATGCAATATGCGGGACTGAGCCTCTACGTGGTCGCCCAGGCCGTGATCTTCCTTCCGCTTCTGCTCCTCGCTGCCAGCCCCAGATTCCTCAATGCCCCCGAAATCATTGGACAGGCCGCGGTCATCACCGGCACCATGTTTGCCGGACTGACCCTCATCGCCTTCACCACCCGGAAGGACTTCTCCTTCCTCGGAGGGATTCTCAAGGTCGGTTTCCTGGTGGCCCTCGGCATCATCGTGGCCTCCATCTTCATGGGCTTCAGCCTCGGCCTCCTCTTCTCCGGTGCCATGGTCCTTCTCGCCTCCATCTCGATCCTCTACAGCACCAGTAACATCATCCACCACTACGGCACGGAACAGTATGTGGCAGCCGCTCTCGGCCTCTTTGCCAGCGTGGCCCTGCTCTTCTGGTACGTCCTACGTATTCTCATGATCCTCCGGGGCAACGACTAGGATCGTAACCTGAATTTCCCCTCACCCCGCCGGCAGGTTCGCCTGCCGGCGTTTTTCGTGCCGCCCTACCAAGGGTCCCGCACAGGAGAATGAACCCTGCTCCCCCGCGAAAAGGTCCCCGGC
>DMYM01000477.1 GCA_003483645.1 Verrucomicrobiales bacterium | reverse complement strand
GGGAGCCATCTGTCTTTCCCGGGTAGCTCCTGGTCCGGGCCTGCCGATGACCCTTCCACTCGGGAGATTGGTAGTTTCCGGCCCGGTAGACGGCCTTTCCCAACCCGCCCCCGAAGGAAATGTCCCGCTTGCCTTCATACTGGCTGCGAACAGGTCCGATAAATTTGCCCTCCTTGTCTTTCTTCAACGAGCGGGAATCGAAGGCGAAACGTTCTTCGAGGGCGCTGAAGCCTTCCGCCTCTCCAAGAGCAATAACCTGCTTGTCACGATTGCGGGTCTTCACCGTGCTGGTTGTATTGGCGGGATCGACCCCGCCCGTGCCCGAACACGAACTGCACACCACCGCGGTGGTGGGAAATGCTCCAAGCAAGAGAAGATGGAAGATATACCGCAAGGGACGGGCAACGTGGGCGCAACGACATTTCTTGTCAATGACGCAGGCGGGTGACGGCCCCTTTCCCGAATCCGACATTTGATCTCTGGCCCTTAAATTCCTATAAAGGGGCGTGCTCCCCTCCCTTTTCAACCAGACCCCCGCGGACCTGGCCGACCTGCTGGAAGGTTTGGGTGAACCCTCCTACCGGGGAACGCAGATCCTGGAGTGGCTCTGGCAGAAGCGCAGCACTTCAATCGACGAGATGAGCAACCTGCCCACCCGGTTGCGCGATCACCTGAAGGAGAGTTTCACCCTGCGTCCACTTACCCCCGCCAGGACGCAGGGCTCATTGGACAGCACGCGCAAGTTCCTCTTCCGCCTGCACGACGGGCGCTATGTAGAGTGCGTCCTCATTCCCGCCTCGCCGGCACTCTATGGTGAACGATCCGACCGACGCACCCTCTGCGTATCGTCCCAAGTCGGTTGTGCCTATGGGTGCAAGTTCTGCGCTTCGGGACTGGACGGCTTCACCCGCAATCTCACCGCAGACGAAATCGCAGGGCAGGTTCTTCTCGCTGAGGAGTTGAGCGGCGAAAACGTCAACAACATCGTCTTCATGGGTATGGGGGAACCCCTTGCCAATCTGTCCCAGCTGATCAAGGCCCTGGAATTGATTACCGCTCCGTGGGGGCTTGGGATCGGCGCTCGTCGTCTCACCGTCTCAACCGCCGGGCTGGTCCCGCAAATCCGCAAGCTGGCAGATCACCCCCAACAGATCCGCCTGGCCATCTCCCTCCATGGTGCCAGCGACGAAGTGCGCGACCGGATCATGCCGATCAATCGCAAGTGGCCCATGTCGGAGCTGTTCAATGCCCTGCGCTACTGGACAGAGCGCAAAAAACAGACAATCACCCTCGAATATATCCTGATCGACGGTGTCAACGCCGACCTTGCCCAGGCGGGGTTGCTCGCGCAGCGCGCAAAGTCGCTCCGGGCCAAGGTGAATCTGATTCCCTGCAACACGGTGGAGGGCCTGCCGTGGAAACGCCCGGACGAGCCACAATGCCGTGCTTTCCGAGATTCGCTGGTGAAAAGCGGAGTGCTCGCCACCCTGCGCCTCGAAAAGGGGCACGACATCGATGCCGCCTGCGGACAGCTCCGGCTCAAGGAGGAGAAAAAAGGCAGGGAGGACGTGGACTAGAACGGGATATCCCCCTCGTCATCGTCAACATCGTCGCCCGCGGGGGAAGCTCCCTGCGACTGGGAGGGCGGTTGGGACTGCTGTTGTTGCGGCTGTCCTTCGCTGCGGGGCTGGCCGCCTCCCCCACGGCCATCCGAAAGGAACTGCATGTTTTCACCTACCACCTTGAGTTTACTGCGTTTCTGCCCGGTATTCTTGTCTTCCCAGGTGTCCATCTGGAGACGCCCCTCGATATAAACCGGGCGTCCTTTCCCGAGATACTGCTGCGCCAGTTCCGCCTGCCGTGCCCAGAGGGTCACATCGATGAAGGTTGTTTCCTCCTGCCGCTCTCCCTGGTCGTTGGTCCGGACCCGGTTGACGGCCATCCCGAGCTCGGCAACCGCGGTTCCCTTCGGCGTGTAGCGCAACTCAGGATCCCGGGTCAGGTTCCCGATGAGCATCACCTTGTTCAAATTTGCCATATCCCGCACCGTAGCGCTGGACCGCCTGCTACCAAGGAAAATATAAATGGGGAAGGCGATTGAAAGGGGTTCCCCGCCCGGCGAGCGGGCGGGACCGCCATCTCACAACAGGAGCAGTGGTGACGCAAAAACGGCACGCCGGGGCGTGCCGTCACTCAATCGCAGGTTTCTTTCCGGGGCGCAGATTCCGGGCCTGGCCGGGTCAGCTTAATCGAGGCGCTGGTAGTGCTGCAGGTGAATGAGCGTATTCAGCTTGAGCTTGCTCTGGATATTCCGGACCTGCTGGGTATCGGCTTCGAAAATGTAGTTCACATAGTGGCCCGCCTCAAGGTGACGGGCGTTGTAGACGAACTTCCGGCGGCCCATCTGTTTGATCTCATCAAGCTTGGCGCCTTCCGCTTCCATCTCCTTGGCGACGGCTCCAACGAGTTCGTCGACACTATCTTCCTTCCCCTTCGTGTTCAGAACAATCAGGCCTTCGTATTTCCTGTTCATCCTCTGGTATCTTGGGTTGCGATTCTGGATCGGGTTCTGGTTTCGGCACCTTCGGCCGGACGTTATACCGGTTGGCGGCTTTGCTGACGCCCTCCGAGAGGGCAACCTGAACAGCATCAACAGCGCTGGCAAGCGCCTTTTCTGCCACATCCCGCTCCTCCTCCCGGAAGCGGCCGAGCACATGCCCCGTGAGCCGTGAGCCGTGAACACCTCCGATCCCGATCTTGAGCCGGGGGAAATCCTGGGAACCTAACTCGGTAATGAGACTCTGGATTCCGTTATGTCCACCGGAACCTCCGGTCATGCGGAAGCGCTGCTGACCCAGCGGAAGGGCCACATCGTCATAGACCACCAGGATCTTCTCCGCGGGAATCTTGTAGAAGCGGGCTGCCGCCGCCACCGCACGGCCGCTCAGGTTCATGTAGGTCTGTGGCTTGAGGAGAAGAAGCCCCTCCGCGGTCCGGCACACTTCGGCCTGCCATTTCTTCTCCCGCTGAAAGGGGAGACCGGCAGCGGCAGCTAGACCTCCGAGCACCTCGAAGCCCACATTGTGCCTGGTCCCGGCATAGTCCTTACCAGGATTCCCCAGGCCCACCACCAGTCGCGGAACATCCGACACGCACACTTCATAACGATTCCAGACGGGAATTGCGCCACGAAAATTAGCTCAGGAGACGGGGAGGGTCTCCCCCGGACAACAAAAACCCCGGGGGAGGTCCCCGGGGTTCGTGTTTTAAACAGATGATCGGTGGAACGGGATGCCGGATTTGTCCGAGCTCTCTTCGCTGGTATCTCCACCTTCCTGTGCGGCGCCCTCCTCGGATTCTTCCCCTTCTTCGCCCTCGCCCAATTCGTCCTCGTCGTCGGCCTCTTCGATGGGAGCAAGCCGGGCCTTGGCCGCCAAGGCCACCACCACGTCCTCACCAAGGGTAGGCGAAACACCTTCTGCCCACTGCATCCCCCCGACGTGGAGAGCATCGCCCACATCGAGATCGCTCACGTCACCCTCGATCGTCTCGGGAAGATCCTTGGGCAGACACTTGATCTCGATGGTGTAGAGCAGCTGCTCGAGTTGCCCTCCCAGCTTCACGCCCAACGCCTCACCGTTCAGGACGACGGGTATCTGGGCAGTGATCTCGGTGGCTTCATTGATCGCCAGGAAATCGGCATGAAGGATGTTGCCGCTCAGTGGATCGTGCTGAAGATCCTTCACGAAGGCCAGTTGCTGGCCTCCCCCGTCCAGTTCCAGGTCCACCAGAACATTGGCGGAAGCGCTGGTGGCAATCATGTCCCGGAAATCCTTGGCACTGATCTTGACGTTACGGTTGTCCGAACCACCGCCATAAACCACCGAGGGGATAAATCCTTCCCGGCGCATACGCTTGAGCATGCCGGTACCGGTGCGCTTGCGATCCTCTGCCTTGAGTGTGTGCGTCTTTGCCATGGGTCCGTGGGATTTCTGTGATGGGGGGCGGCGGGCTCGGGCACACACCGCAGGGGGGCGGCTAGCTACACGGATCCTCCCTCGATGTCAAAGAGAGAACTGACGGATTTACCGTTATGGATTCGCTGGATGGCCTCGCCCAGGAGCCCCGCAACGGTGAGCGTGCTCACCTTGGACCGGCAGGCCTCGGGCGGCAGAGGGGTCGAGTCGGTGGTGATCACCTCGTCGATATCGGAACTCATGATGCGTTCGCACCCGAGATCCCCCAGCACGGCATGGGAAACGCCGGCATAGATCCGGCCCGCCCCGTTGTTCTTGAGAGTCTCCGCGGCCGCACAAAGGGTTCCGGCCGTTTCGGTCATGTCATCCACGATGATGGCGTCCCGACCTTCCACTTCCCCGATGAGCTTCATGGCCTCCACCACGGTGGCGGAGATCCGCTGCTTGGCCACAATGGCCAATTCGGCCCCGAGGGCATCTGCGTAACTGCGGGCTATCTTGACCCCGCCGACGTCGGGAGAGACCACCGTGATCTCGCGGTCCGAACCGTTACGCTGCTTGCGCAGGTGCTTGAGAAGAACCGGCTTGGCGTAGAGATGGTCGACCGGAATGTCGAAGAAGCCCTGCACCTGGGCGGCGTGCAGGTCCATGGTGAGCACACGATCAACTCCCGCTGCTTCGATGAGGTTGGCCACCAGCTTGGCCG
>DMYM01000079.1:3741-7378 GCA_003483645.1 Verrucomicrobiales bacterium | reverse complement strand
GCTGCAGACGGGACGTGGCTGGTGGAATTTGCGCCCGCGGGGGCATCAAACGACGCCTTCGAGCTACGAGTGTCATCGGGCAGGGAGAGAATCACCCGCAGCGATCTTGTCTTCGGCGAGGTTTGGATTGCGAGCGGGCAGTCCAACATGCGGTGGATGTTGAAGGACTGCGCAACGGGAAAGGAGACGATTTCAGCATCCAGCGATAAGGGGTTGAGATTGTTCGATTTCCAAGGACGACTCCACCCCAGCGGAACGAAGTATCCCCGCGAGTTTCTGCTCGGGCTGAATTCGAATAACTATTACGAGACCAAGGGATGGGAGGCCGCTTCGCCGAAAAGCACTCCCACATTTTCGGGAGTGGCATATTTCTTCGGCCAACGCTTGCGCACAGATTTAGAGATCCCGGTAGGAATCATCCATCTAGCAGTGGGAGGAACACCGATGGAAGCCCACATGCCCAAAAGCGCATTTGAGCGCGACGACACCCTGCGACCTCTACTCCGCGAATGGTGGAAGAACCCGAGTTACCCTCAATGGTGTCGTGAGAGAGCTGCCTTGAATCTGGCCAAGTGGCTACCCGATCCTCCGAAAGGCCAGGAACCGCCGCACCCCTTTGGACCGGGTTTCTTGTGGGAAGCGGGGATCGAGCCATTGATTCCCTTTCCTGTGCGGGGAGTGATTTGGTACCAAGGGGAGTCAAATGCGACAGTCGACGGTGGTGGCGGAGCGCCGGTGCCCAAAAACGTGAACCGTTCGAAGCTCGAAGCGCTCATCACATCCTGGCGCCGTGCATGGGCCGACCAGAAACTTCCAATCTACTTTGTGCAGCTACCCGGTCTTAATCGAAACTGGCCTCTCTTCCGCGAAATGCAGCTTGAGGTCGCACGGAGCGTGCCGAATACAGGCATGGCGGTCACAATCGATCTGGGGCATCCCTCCAACGTACATCCGAAGCACAAGAAGCCTGTTGGAATGCGCCTTGCCCATCTGGCCCTGGCGCACGCCTACAGGCAACGTGTTCAGTGCGGCGGGCCACGATTACTGAATGTTGATCGGGAGGCACGCATGATTCGACTCCATTTCGACCGAGATGTGCGTGCGGCCAGTGGAGAGGACGTTCGAGGATTCAAGATCGCCGGGCACGACCGTCTCTTCCATCGGGCACGAGCTCTGGTTCGGGGTAAGACAGTTGAAGTCAGTTCGACTATCGTGACGAGTCCCGCTGCCTTGCGGTATGGGTGGTCAGGGTTCCCGGATTGCAACTTGGTGGACTCTGGTGGCACACCCGCCAGTCCATTTCGCACGGATCGGTGGCTTACTGGAGCAGCGGCGCCAAAGTTCACCCCCTGAACCGTCTGAGCCGTATTATTGCAAAACCGTCGATGTTCCCTCTGTATGCGCGTGGGTTCGCGAGGACTGCTTGGCTCATAGCCGCCAGTCTAACCGTCGCGTCACCGGTGGGCAATCCTCCACGACACGCAACGAGCCCGGCGGTTGGTGGGGGTGCAATCCTCGACAACCTCGGCATCAAAGAAGTCGCGACCGAGCGACGACTGTGGACAAAAGAGATCCTGAAAAATGATCCCGGCACAAAGAAAGCCCGGCCGATCACCGATGACAACCTGGGACATGAGTTCTGGTATCATTAGGGCGCGGTCTGAACCGCTTTCTCTAAGGCATCAACCCTTTACTTCCCGACAACCATTACAAAATCCTTAAACTTGGCCCAGCGCGGCGCCTTGGCATCCCCCTGCAGGGCAAAAAACCCGATCTTCAGCTTATCCGCACTTCCCGGCAATTGTGTCTCGCCGTGCACCGTCCATTCCTTGCCCTCAGGTGCCTTGACCATCGCCTTGGCCCTGCCCTGGGCGATCTCGAGGCGCAACCGCAACGGGCCTTCACGAAAAGCAATCTTCTTGATAACCTTTGGCTTCGCTCCGCTCTCTAGAACCAGCGTGCATGACTGACCGGCATACAGCTCACGGTCAAACTTGATGTAGTTGTCATCGTCCATGTAGATCATCAGCCCCGCCTGCTCGTATTCCTTCCTGGGATTGAAGTCCACGGTAGCCTCAACGGAGAATGTTTCCCCGGGAAAATCCCGCAGCAGAAAGTTCTTCGTCTTGTTGTTCTTCTTGCCCCAGATATTCGTCGGTTGCGCCAGCAACTCGATATTGCCATCCTTCAGGCGCCATTGTGCCTTGTCCTCGCGAACAAAACTCCACCCGTCATCCAGGGCACTGCTGAAGTCAGCCTTGTAGTCCGCTGCCAATGCCGACAGTGCAGTAAAACCAAACATGAGCACAACGCGAAGAATATAGACGTTTTTCATGGTCATCGTTTTATCTCAAATCCGGGTCATGGGCAAGGGTGCCGGCACACGGCACGAAACAGCATTCGGGGGGCATGCTCTTCACTGCGGGCGGCACTGGCAAGCAACAAAGGAGGCAACCATCATTGCTAGGAAATTCCTTTTTGGGGCCGCCCTGGATGGCGGTCCGGGAAGCGGGGTTGGTGGGCATCAGGCAACCCGGTGAACGCACCGAGAACCGGACCGGTCACATGAAAAAAAATCGCACAAAGAGCTAAATCTGTTGCCCGTTTGTTGCCCGCTAAGGGTGCATTTGGGTGCATTTCACTGCATTCTCCCCGAAGGCTCAAAAATCGCTTTTTCTCTATAAGGTCCTGAAATACAGGTGTTTGGAGGAGGGTTGATGGAGGCGGCGGGCGGATTCGAACCGCCGAATAACGGTTTTGCAAACCGTCGCCTTAGGCCACTTGGCTACGCCGCCGTCGCAAAGCGACCCGCGTGGTAATCCCGTTGCCTGCCGCTGTCAATAAGCAGTCTGCCCGGCACTTTCCAGACAGCCCCCTGACATTGCCTTCACGCCCCGAACCTGTTCGGACGGGGTTTCAGTCTGAAGAACGTACCGGGATCGACAGAAAATGAAGGCCCGTTAAACTCCGGCCGTGAGAGCACACTGGCGGGGGATTCTTCTCGGTGGCCTCGCCCTATCCGGTCTTCCCTTTGCCGGGGCCCACCAGGAACTCCATCACAACATTGAGCTCGATCTCCGCCAGATGGATGAGACCAGCGCCGTGCAGCTCACCTTCACCATTCACGCCCCGGAATTGCTGGTGGGATTTTCGGAGGCAGCCAGTGCGATCTACGACTCGAACTGGCTAGAGCAGCGATCCGACCAGGAACTGAAGCAGCTCGTCACTCTGGCCCGGGACGATCTCGCCGGGAGGTTCACCTTGCGCCTCGATGACGGGGAGCCCGTCGACCTCGCGGCGAAGCTCACTTTCGAGAATCCCGGTGCGATCCGGAATGGAGGAGCGCGGGGCCTGCCGCCCGGATGCCTCGAGGCGTTCCTTGAGCTGTCCGCCCCGGAGGAAACCCACAGACTCCGGTTGGACCATGCCCGCGACTCGGGAAAGCGCCTGCTGCTGGTAATCGACCGTCCTGAATCCTTTCCCGGGGTCATGGATGTGGCGCCCGGATCGCATGCGGTGGTGGCCTTGCGCGGGAAGACCGATGAACCCATTGCCCCGGAGGTTGCCCCGCACCCGGACGAAACACCTGGCCGGGCCCGGGTGCTGGCCATCACAATCGTCCTCGCGATCCTCGCAG
>DMYM01000079.1:0-3327 GCA_003483645.1 Verrucomicrobiales bacterium | reverse complement strand
AGAAGATGCCGGAATGCGCTTCCTCCTTGTGATCAGCCTGCTGCTCCTTGCTCCCCTGCCAGGACGGGGACAGTTGCCGGCAGGGATCTCCTTTACGGAAGGACCGGTCAATACGGTATCCCTGGAGCGGAACGGAGAACAAATGATCCTCTACCGGGGAAAAGACCCGGCCAAGGTGGTGCTGCTCACCCACGCGCGCAGGGACCTGGTGGAGGCGGTGCGATCGGCGGCGGCCGGGGCCCGGGTGGTGGCCCCGGAAAAGTCCCGCGCGGCGCTGGAGCAGGCCGAGACCTTCTGGGAACAGTTCTGGGAGAAGCGCTTCAATTACTACGGGCAGCAGGTCAACAAGGTCCCGGTGCGATCGCTGGCCGTGAACCGGTTGGTGAAGGAGGGCGAGGTGGTGAAGTGGCAGGGACTGGAGTTTTCCGTGATGGAGACCGCCGGCTATTCACGGGACGCGGTCACCTACCTCACCGAGATCGAGGGAAAGCGCATCGCCTTCACCGGCGATCTGATCTGGGAGGGGGGACGCGTCTTCGACCTCTACAGTTTCCAGGACGCCATCCCGGAGGCCGGGATCGGCGGTTACCACGGTTACGGCGGACGATTCGGGCAGTGGGTCGCCAGTCTCCAGAAGCTCGCAGCCTGGAAGCCGGACCTGATCGTCCCGGCCCGCGGACCACTCATCACGGACCCGGCCGGGGATCTCGCCGTGGCGGTGAAAAGGGTACAGGCGATCTACAAAAACTACCTCTCCACCAATGCCCTGCACTGGTACTTCGGCAGGGAGAGACTGGAGCTCTGCGGGAAACGCGTCCTGGGACCCGAGGCCCAGGTCGAGCTGATGCCCTTCTCCGAACACATCGCCCTGCCCCCGTGGTGCCGGCACATGGGAACGACCAAGCTCCTCGTCTCCAGCGACGGGCACGGCTTCGCCCTTGATGTGGGGGGAGAGCAGCAACTGCAGATGCTGCGTAAGGCTCTCGCAGACGGATTGATCCGGAAGATCGAGGGTATCTGGGTGACTCACCTGCACAATGACCACACCGCCCGGGTCCCCGCCGCAGCCCGGGAGTTCGGATGCCCGGTCTACGCGGTGGCCGAGGTCGCGGACGGGTTGAAGCAGCCCGGGGCGTGGTTCCTGCCGGGCCTCATCCCCGAGGCGGTGGACGAGGTGGTGGTGAAAAAAGACGGGGAGAACTGGACCTGGCGCGAGTTCACCTTCACCAGTCACTTTTTCCCCGGGCAGATGTACAACCACGGGGGGCTCCTGGTGGAACGTGCCGATCACAAGCCGGTCTTCTTCATCGGGGATTCCTTTTCCCCATCCGGAATCGACGACTACTGCCTCATGAACCGGAATCTGATGCGAGAGGATACGGGCTACTTCCTCTGTCTGCGCAAGGTCCGCGCCCTGCCGCGAGGATCGTGGCTCGTCAACCAGCACATCCCCCACCTCTTCCGCTTCACGGAGCAGGAACTGGACTACCTTGAGGAGCGCTACCGGAAGCGGGCGGCCATGATCGCGAACCTGGTCCCATGGGACGATCCAAATTACGCCATCGACGAGGAGTGGGCCTGGTTCCATCCCTACGCCAGTGAAGCGAAGGCGGGGGAGCATCTCGAGGTCGAACTGCGGCTCTGGAACCACTCCCGGCAGGAGCGAACCTTCGAGATCCGGATGGAGGAAACCGATGGCCTGAAGGTGGTTGGCAAGGTGCCCGCGGTGACCCTCGCCCCCCGCACCACTGGAACAGTGAAAGTCCCCCTCCTGGTGACCTCCACCGCAGGGCCCGGGGTGCGCGTGATCACCGCGAGCCTGCGAAGCCGGGGGATCGCGGTCGATCACTGGATCGAAACGCTGGTGAAAGTTTCCGAGTAGGGAAGCCCTGCGCACCCTGGCGCAGTCGAAGTTCCCCCCCACCGGATATCCCGCCTCCCTCGGCAGGGCCGCAGGGAAGCAGGGCCCGCTTGCAGATTCAGATGTCCGCCCGGCGGGAAGGTTCCGACCGGCAACTAGGCCCGCAGCAGTTCCCTCACGGGCTTGCCCGAGGAGAGAATGGGATACGGTTGCCCACTGTGATCCTCGAACAGCATTTCAGGATCGATGGCAAGGTGGTGGAGCATTGTTGCCCAGATATCGTTGGGTGAGAGAATCCGTTCCACCGGGTGCTCCCCCTTCTCGTTGGTCGCCCCGATGACCTGACCCGTGCGCATTCCTCCACCAGTCACCAGCATCGACATGGCCCGGGGCCAGTGATCCCGTCCAGGCTGGCTGACCTTGGTGTGCGTTCCGGTCTGTGTTCTCACCCGCGGGGTGCGTCCAAACTCACCGGTGACCACCAGGAGAACGCGTTTGTCCAGCCCCCGGCCATGGAGATCTTCAATCAAGGCAGTGATGACCTTGTCGTATATCGGGAGCCGCCACTCGGCCTCGCGAAAGAGGTGACAATTCACCGCATGCGAATCCCAGTTGTAGGTGCCGTATTTGGGCATCTTGATGCCGGAGACGTATGGATTCTCCATCACCACGGTCACAAAGCGCGCCCCCGCCTCCACCAGCCGGCGGGCCAGGATGGCCCGCTGTCCCCACGCATGACGGCCAAAGCGCTCCCGCACCGCATCACGCTCCTGTCCCAGGTCGAAGGCCTGCCGGAAGCGCTCGGAGAAGATCATCTCCACCGCCTGGCGATAATGCTCATCGAGCGCGTGCAGCGAACCGTCCGCATCAATGTCACGACGCAACCTGTCCACCCCCTTGAGAAGAGTCAGGCGGTCCTCCAGGCGCTCCGCCATCCCATTGGGAATGGCGAGACTGTCGATTTCAAAATCGTCTTCGTTGGGATCGCCACTCACGATGAAGGGCGTGTTCTGGCCGCCCATCCACGCCGCTCCGAGCGAAAAGGTGTCGATATTATGCCGCCCCCGCCTGATGAGCGCCACGTTGGTGGGCAGTCCGTTTGTCGCCATGCCTTCCTTTCGCTTCTGCAGCGCAGCTTCGATGAAGGATGTGATGGCCGGCGCGTCGTTTACAAATCCGGTCGGCTCCCTGGGAGCACGCGCCGTCATGAAGCGCTTGTGACCGCCTCCATGGTCGCTGAAGGTGTGGCAAACCGAGCGAATGATGTTGTACTTGTCAGCGCACCTGGCATGAAGCGGCATGAGTTCGCACACCTGCAGGTCCGGGTTGTTGGTTCGAATGGGCCGGAACTCCCCCCGGTAATCGGAGGGCGCATCGGGTTTCATGTCGTACATCTCCATGTGGGGCGGCCCGCCAGGCATCCACACAAAAATCACCGAGGTATCCTTGCCCGATTGCCCCTTGGG
>DMYM01000282.1:6301-12832 GCA_003483645.1 Verrucomicrobiales bacterium | reverse complement strand
GGCATTCCATGGGCGGCAAGTTGACGGTGATGCTGGCGGGGTCCGACGAACGGATCGTGGCGGCTGCGCCTTCCTGCGGGGGTGGTGGCAGCGCACCCGGGAACATCCGCGCACGGGCCAATGCGGGGGTGCGTCCAAGGAAGTCCGCTCTCTGGCACCGCACCATTGACGACCCGCCCTACCTCGAGCGGATCACCGCGCCGATTCTCTACATGGGGCCGCAGAACGATTTCAACGGGATCCTCGACAACGTTTACGCGAACTGGGAGCGACTGGGGAGCAAGGTGGTCAACTACACGGTGAATCCGCATATGAATCACCGGGCCACCCCCGAGCACGTTTTCCCCGGGATGCTGTTCTTCGAGGCGCACCTGAAGGGAGCCTTTGATTTTCCCGTCACTCCTGAATTGAGGGTGACACTGGAGGAGAAGGACGGGATTCCGCGGGCTTTCCTGGTCCCGGATCAGCCCGGTCGGGTCGCTGAAGTGGAAATCTATTATTCAGTCGATTCGCATATCCTCACCCGCTTCTGGCGCACGGCAATTGCTGAGCGTGAGGGAAACTCATGGAGTGCCCGGCTTCCGGTCTTCAGCACGGGGCAACCACTCTTCGTGATGGCCAATGTCTACTACCGGCTTGATCACAAGGTGGTGGGTTACCGCTGGATGAAAAAGCCACCTGGAACCTTCGGAGTATCGTCAGGAATGCGCAGCTTTACGCCGGAACAGCTGGCTTCTTCCGGGGTGAAGGGGAATGGGAAACAAAATCCCATGATCGAGGAGGAGTTCTCCGACTACCAGGATTGGTACCGGCTGGACTGGAAAAATCCGCATTGGTGGAGCGTCTGGACACGCAAGGTCAAGGATCCGGGGTTTGCCGCTCCGGCAGGGGCCAGGCTCCTCCTGGATGTGAAAGTGGAGGATGACACCACGCTCTTTTTCGTGGTGAAGGACAATTCCTGGGGCGCCTTTCCGGGGATAAGACGGCAGGGGGAGTTTTATGCCCGGGTGGATCTTAAGGGTTCTCCAGCCTGGCAGACGCTGGGAGTCACACCCGGAGATTTCAAGCTGCTGGAGGGGCGCCAGAAGTACGCCTTGCAGTCGTGGAAGCACGTGACGGAGCTGGGACTGCGCGGCAGAGTGGTTCTGCCTGGCGAGGGTCGGCGGATCGAGCTCCCGGAAGGCTCCGAGGTTGGCTGGCGTTCCCCGCGCTTTTTCCGCAATCTCCGCTGGGAAGTTCCCTGATCCCTTCATCATTCATGACTGGGTACCGGTGCCACGGGTGTTTTCCGCCCTGGGGCGGGTTCTGCAAGGCTTGCGCCGGACGTTCGATCTGTCACCTTCCCGGCATGATGCGATTCATCTTCCTCGCCCTCCTGCCGGGCCTGCTCGCACCCGTCTTCGCGGCCAAGCCCAACATCGTCCTGATCATGGCGGACGACCTCGGTTACGAGTGCGTGGGTGCCAATGGGGGGGCCTCCTACCAGACGCCGGTCCTCGATTCCATGGCGAAGGAGGGCATGCGCTTTGAGCATTGCTACTCGCAGCCCCTCTGCACGCCCTCCCGGGTGAAGCTGATGACCGGGATCTCCAACATTCGCAACTATATCAAATTCGGCCTCCTCGATCCCAAGGCCACCACCTTTGCGCAGCTGCTCAAGAAGGAGGGCTACGCCACCTGTGTGGTAGGAAAGTGGCAGTTGCTGGGTGGTCTGGAGGGTCCGAACAACTTCGGTTTCGATGAGTACTGTCTCTGGCAGCTCAACCGTCGCCCCAGCCGCTTTGCCAACCCGGGCCTGGAAGTGAATGGTAAGCAGGTGGACCATGACAAGGGCGGCTATGGACCCGATGTAGTGAGTGACTACGCCTGTGAGTTCATCGGCAGGAACAAGAACAAGCCCTTCCTGGTCTATTATCCCATGATCCTGACCCATTGCCCCTTTGAGCCCACCCCGGACTCCAGGGACTGGGATCCCAAGAGCAAGGGATCTCCCACCTACAAGGGGAATGCCAAGTACTTCGGGGACATGGTGCGCTACATGGACAAGATCATCGGCAAGATTCTCAGGAAACTCGAGGACGAGGGCGTGCGAGAGAACACCCTGGTGGTTTTCGTGGGTGACAATGGAACCGACAAGCCGGTGATTTCCCGCATGAACGGACGCGAGGTGGCCGGGGCGAAGGGGGCCATGCACGACGGTGGGAATCGCGTTCCCTGTCTCGTCAGTTGGCCGGGGACGATCCCGGCCGGTGTCGTGTCCAGGGAGATTCTCGATCTCAGCGACTTCCTGCCCACCTTCTGCGAGATGAGTGGTGCGTCCGTTCCCGGGGGAATTGATGGCAAGAGTCTCCTGGCGACCCTGAAGGGTGGAAAGAAGAAGCACCGCGATTGGATCCACATCTGGTATTCGCGGAGCGGGAGCAACAGACAGGCTGAACAGTTCGTGCGAAACCAGCGCTACAAGCTTTACGGGGATGGCAGGTTCTTTGACGTGGGGAAGGACGTGCTGGAGAAGTCTCCTCTACAGATGCCCCTGAGCGAAGAGGAGCGCCGGCTACGCTCTCTCCTGCAGGCGGGGCTCGACCAGTACAAGGATAAGCGACCAGCTCACCTCGGCAAGGAGAAGGGCAAGGGCAAGAAGAAGCAGTAAATTGCCGGGGAGAGGGGGATGCAGGTCAAAGCGACCCCTTGGAGCGCTTGGTAGCCTTGAGATCGGCGTCGAACTTCTTGGCGAGAGCCTGCAACCGGGCGGTCACCCCGGGGTGGACGGAGGCGAGGTTCTTCTTCTGGCCGATATCCTCATCCAGGTCGAAGAGGGCAAGCTGGGTGCGCTTCTGGAGGTAGGGCCCCGGGATGCCATCGCGGCCTGGCTCAGCTTTCAGGCTGCGGTAGGCGTGGGAAAGGTGCAGGGACCACTTCCCGGAGCGCACGGCCTCAAGCTGGTCTCCCCGGTAGAAGAAGTAGGCTTCATGTGGACTCTTGGCCGTGGCGGGATCGGTCAAGAGGGCACTGATGTCCCTGCCGTCGACCGTGTGGGCGGGTCCCTTCCCCTTCACGAGAGCCTTGATGGTGGGGAAGACATCGATATGCATGGCCGGGGCATGGCATACACCGCCCGCCTTGACCCGGTGAGGCCAACGGACGATGCAGGGGGCGCGCTGGCCGCCCTCCCAGGTAGTGCCTTTTCCTTCCCGGAGCGGTCCCGCACTGCCAGCGTGGTTGCCGTAGCTGAGCCAGGGGCCGTTGTCGCTGGTAAAGAGGACGAGGGTGTTCCTGTCGATCTTGTGCTTGCTGAGGGCAGAGAGAATCTGCCCCACCGACCAGTCGATCTCCATGATGACATCGCCATAGAGCCCCTGCTTTGATTTGCCCTTGAACTTGTCGGAAACAAAGAGGGGCACGTGAGGCATGGAGTGCGCGACATAGAGGAAAAAGGGTCTCGTTCGATTGCGCGAGATGAAGTCGACGGCCTTGTCGGTATAGGAGGTTGTGAGACCGACCTGGTTTGCCGGAGTGACCTCCTTGTTGATGATCCTGTTGCCCTCGATCATGGGGAGGTGTGGCCAGCGTTGGAGGCGTTTCTCCATGGGGAGGTGGCGCACGCCCGGGTGGTGGGGCCACATGTCGTTGGAGTAGGGAAGTCCGAAGTACTCATCGAAGCCGTGCTGGAGGGGCAGGAATTTCTCATGGTGGCCGAGGTGCCACTTGCCAAAGAGGGCGGTGGCGTAACCGCGCTCCTTCAGCATCTCGGAGATGAGTATTTCACCGTCGGCAATTCCGGTCCGCGATTTCGGACCGGGTGCTCCCAGCATGTTGATGCGATTGGGATAGCAACCGGTGAGCAGACCGGCCCGTGAGGCGCCGCACACCGCCTGGGGGACATACCAGTTGGTGAAGCGCAGGCCCTCGTCGGCCATCCTGTCGAGGTGGGGAGTCTTGAAGCTGGTAGCGCCGAACTTCCCGGTATCGGCGTAACCCTGGTCATCGGTCATGATGATGATGATGTTGGGCGGAGAGCCGAAGGAATCCCGGGCGAGGGCGGGCACCGGCCAGAGAGCAAGGGTGCCGGTGGCAAGAACGAGGAGGCGATTCATGGTCATGGTATTACTCGGAATGCGCGGGAGTAACTTTTCTTCCTTGGCGATATGGAAGGGGAATCGTTCGCCGAGAGAAAGCGATAAATGAGGCAGATCACCAGGGTGCGGGGTCCCATGGAGTTCCTGACCGGGTGAACGGTTTCACGGGTATGATACGGCGGGTTGCACTCTGGTGCAACTTGGGTTGGAATCGGGGCGTGAGGTTTTCCTGTCCTTCCTGTAACCAAGCTCTCCTGGCCCAGCAGCAGGCGTCAGAGTCGCAGGATCAGTGCATCTCGACCGCGCAGGAACCGAGGCCACCCCGGAAGTAGTTGAACTGCACGTTGGAGTGGTCGGCGAGGAGGGACATGGGGACCGCGGAGTCAGCGAGGCCCTTGGAAATCATGAGAGCGGTGAGTCGCTGGCCAAGGGGATTGTCGTGCGTTCCGGCCTGCCAGATGGAAACCTTTCCGGCCTGCCAGGTTTCGACCGGTCCCACCGTGACCGCCTGGCTGGGGACCATGGTGATGTTGCCTCCACCCGAGGTGCGGGCATTCTGGGCGAGGGTGATGGGATGGAGTTCGACCACCCGGGTGCCGAGCTTGCGGTATTCCGCGGGGGAAGGCGGTTCATCGAGGTAGCTGCCCTCGCGGCGGAGAGGATCGTTGAAGGCCCAGTGCTTGATATCACCCTGCCCCCCCTGCATGACGGCGCAGCGCACACCGGAGTTCCAGGAATCGATGTAGGGCTGAGTGTCGGCGGCGGGGAAGTGGAGGTTTTCCTCCGGGAACCCCGCCTCGATGCGGTTGAAACACAGTTCGCGGTCGGACTTTTCAAAGGAGAGCGGATGATCGAGGGGGACTTCCTTCCCGTCATGACCCACCCATTCGTCCATTCCCCAGAAATGGCCGCAGGAGACGTTGATGCCGAGTTCATTGACGAGGCGTGCGACAAGGGGGAGCTGTTCAGTCGGCCCAATCGGTCCACAGATGCCGACCGGGTTGTCGGCGGTAGCCTGTCTCCAAGTGTCGATGTACTCGAGGGCCTCGGCGAGGTAGAAGTCCTCCAGGGTGTCATACATCACGACCCGGAATCCGGGACGGGAGAGTTGTTCGAGATCTTTCTCGGTGAGTCTGGCCGCATCCTGGATGATGGCTGGATCCAGGGTGGTGTAATCCCACCAGGAGGAGGAGATCTTGGATTGCGGGCGCATGGTCGATGAGGGGTTCGAGAGAGGCAGGACGGGTGGGGTGGGTTCGGGTGATTACGAGCTTGAATTCCCGGTGATGAGGTATCTCTCACCGAGAATGTCCGCCAGGGGATCCTGATCGTGGGCGGAGAAGCCGAGGTGAAGGTGGCGCCGCCAGCCTTCAGCCTGGCGGAAGCGGCCGGAAAGCTGGCCGACCTGGAGGACGAGATCGTCGAGGACCTTGAGGTAGGAGTCGACACCCTGGGATCTGTCGAGCCAGTCCTTCTGGGACGCGTGGGCGGCGAGGGCTTCGCGCTGGATCGCGAAGACCGGGGAGGTATCCACGAAGGATTCGATGGGGGCAGCGACGCGGAGCGGATCGCAGAGGCCGTGGGGGACGGAGTGGTAGATGAAAACGTCTTCCGGGTAGGTGTCGTCGGAAGGCGGATCGGTCACGAAGTTGGGCATGCCGTGGGTGAAACCCGCAGTCACTGCCAGCCGACAGGTATTGGTGTGATCCTCCATGTAGTCCTGCGGGGGGTGGGTGAGAATGATGGAGGGTTTCACCTGTCGCACCACGCCAGCCACCTTGCGCAGGGTCGGCAGGTCGTAGAAGATCTCGAGATCATCGCAGATGGGCGGATGAAAGTGGGCTCCGAGGAGGTCGGCGGCAGTTCTCGCTTCCTCGAGACGAACGCGACGTGTCTCCTCCGCACCCATTTCGACCGAGCCACAATTGCCGGTGGAGAGGTTGAAGTAGTGCGTTTCGAATCCGGCCTCCTTCAGGAGGAGGAGAGTTCCGGCCCCGAAGTACTCGATGTCATCGGGGTGGGCGAAGATGGCGAGGGCGATGCTTCGCACGGGTGGTTGTTATTGGGTTGCTGGTTATCCGGTCCGCGGCGGGCAGGGCCTGGGCCGGGAAGGCCTGGCTAGAGTTTGACCGGTTGACCGGTGGCAGCACTTTCGTCGGCAGCGAAAAGCACACGGAAGGTCTGCAGGGCGTCGCGGTAGCTGGTGAGGGGCATGGGTTCGCCCTTGTCGAGAGCATCAAAGAAAGCCTGGAACTGGTCCTGGTAGGGATGGTCGGCGACGTCGCCCGAATCTGCGAGGGCCACGGGCAGCCTTGTCCAGGCCTTGTCGCGGAGATGGAGCTTTGACGAGTAGAGCTTGTCGTCGAGGATGCTGCCTTCGCTGCCGCAGAGCTGGGTGTGGAAATAGTAGGGCATGAAGCAGTCGATCACGCTGGCGCACTTGCCCACCGCGCCG
>DMYM01000282.1:0-5911 GCA_003483645.1 Verrucomicrobiales bacterium | reverse complement strand
AAGATCTCGTGGGTGGACTGTGCGTTGTAGGCCATGACTTCCTCGACCTCCGACCCCATGCAGAGAAGGAGGGCGTCCAGGGCGTGGCAACCGGCGGAGAGGAGCGAGCTGCCGCCATTCTCCCTGGTGGTGTTCCAGCGGTACTGTCCGTACCACGGACCTATTCCATGATAATAGTCGATCTCACCGTAGTGGATATCGCCGATGAGACCCTCCTCGATGATGGATTTGATGGTGGTGAACTGGGAGATAAACCGCAGCTCGAAACAGACACAGCTCCTGGTGTTGCTGGCTTCGAAGGCGGCCTCGATGGCCTCGGCGTCCTCGAGGTTGAGGGTGATGGGCTTCTCCAGGATGACCTGCTTTCCCGCCTTGGCGGCTGCAATGGCCTGATCCCTGTGCTGGGTCGGATAGGAGGTGATGTCGATCACGTCGATGGAGTCGTCGGCCAGGAGGTCCTCCACCTTGTTGTAGACTTTGATTTCGCTCCCGTGAGTGGCGGATAGTTCCGCGGGATTGAGGTCGCGGGAGGAGTAGACCGCGGTCACGTTGCCCTGGCTGGTGTTGTTGAGCGCTTCGATGTGAGCGGTGGCGGCCCAGCCATATCCGATGACGCCGACGTTGTAGCTGTTGCTCATGGCTGAGAGGATCTCTGCTCGCGTTGAAGGGTGAAGCAATTTCTTGAGGGCGGAGAAGATTCTGGGTTCCCGCGTGAACTGAATGGTCGGGAGATTGGATGATTTCAGGGTATCCGGATGTGATAAACATGAGGTCTGGCTTCCTGGTTGAACAAAATCTGGTTGGAGCGGGGGGCCTGTCAGCATGCTTGTGGCAGCTGGTGAGATTGGTTAGCTTTTGGCGATGATCCGTCACCCTTTTCTTGTCGCCTTTTTCCTGGCCGGACCGGCCCTGGCCGGACCGGACCCGCTCCCACTGGGACTGGCGGAGGGTCTCAGGAGCATCCACGTTCCGGACGGTTTCGTGGTGGAGTTGATGGCAGCGGAGCCGCATGTGAAGGATCCGGTAGCTTTCGACTGGGACACCATGGGGCGCCTGTTCGTGGTGGAGATGGCGGATTATCCGCTGGGATTGGACGGAAAGGGGCAGGCAGGTGGTCGCATCCGGCTCCTTGAGGATCGTGATCTGGACGGTCGCTATGACCATTCCACTCTCTTTGCCGACGGGCTCAATTTTCCCAATGGAATTCTCACCTGGCGTAACGGGGTCATCGTGACGTCTGCTCCGGATGTGATCTTCCTGCGGGACAGGGACGGAGATGGCGTTTCGGACGAGCGGGAAGTGCTCCTCACCGGGCTTTCAGAGGGCAATCAGCAGCTCCGGGCGAATGGACTGCGCTGGGGCCTGGACAACTGGGTTTACGTGGCGGCGGGCGGGCACCATGGCAAGCACGCGTCATCCACCGTGGTCCGTTCCACGCGCAACAAGAGCGAAGTCAAGGTGGGGAGTCGCGATTTTCGCTTCAATCCGGACACCGGGGTGGTGGAACCGCAGAGTGGTCCGTCGCAGTTCGGGCGGAACCGGGACGACTGGGGCCGCTGGTTCGGCACGCAGAACTCCCGGCCGCTTTGGCACTACGTCCTGCCGGACCATTACCTGCGGCGCAATCCGCACCTCGCTGCGCCGGACGGTCGGGTGCAGTTGCCTGGTCCACTCAACCCGCCGGTCTATCCGGCGAGTAAGTTGCAGAAGCGCTATCACAGCTTCGAGCAGTCGGGCCACTATACGTCGGCCTGCAGCGGGATGATTTACCGTGACCATTTCCTTTTCGAGGAAGGCACGATCAATGGGTTTTCCTGCGAGCCGTTTCATAACGTGGTCCAGCGGCTTGCCTTGGAACGGTCAGGAGTCACCTTCAAGGCACGGCGGGCAGGAAAGGAGAAGGAACCTGACTTCTTTGCGAGCAGCGATCGCTGGTGCCGGCCGGTGATGGTGCGGACAGGACCGGACGGCTGCCTCTGGGTGGCCGACATCTACCGCTACATAATCGAGCATCCGCAGTGGCTTCCCCAGAAAGGGAAGGAGGAGCTCCTGCCGTTCTATCGCCACGGAGAGGACCGGGGTCGGATCTACCGGGTGCGGCGGATCGGGCATGCCCCGCGTGATATTCCGCGTCTGGCCGGACTTGATACGTCGGATCTCGTTGCGGGGCTGCGTTCTCCCAACGGCTGGGTTCGCGACAAGGTTCAGCAGGAGCTTTTGTGGAGAAACGACAAGGCCGTGCTCCCACTGGTGCGTGCATTGGCTGGCGAGGCGGACCTGGCGGAGACAATTCCACATGCGCTGGGAGTGCTGGACGGGATGGGGGCGCTTGGGGAGGACGAGCTGATCAAGGGGCTGGACGGTCATCATGCCGGGATCCGGGAGAACGCCCTGCGCTTGGCGGAAGGTCACGCCAGTCCCCCGGTGGTGGCGGCGGCCTTGCAGCTGGTTGACGACCGGGATCCCGGAGTGCGGATGCAATTGGCCTTCTCGATTGGAGATTTCCCCCCCTCCGCTGACTGTGGAAAAGCCCTCGCGGGGCTGCTCCTGCGGGATCACGAGGAGCCGTTCGCCACCATTGCGGCGTTAAGTTCTGCCCTGCCGCATCTCGATCACCTGTGTGCCGCCCTGAGCGAGTCCCGGGATCCGGCCTTGAGCGCGGTGGTCCGGCCACTCATTGAGGTGCTCCTGCGTGCGGGCAAGTCGGAGAAAGTCATCCGATTCCTGATTCCCGTCTTTGAGAGGGCGCGTCTCACCTTGAAGGCCGAGACCGTGTTTCTCTGCGTGGAACTCGATCGGTTGCTGAGGAACCGGCAAGCGCAACTAAAGGAACTTGTGGAGAACAAGGATGCCGCACTCGTGGAATTCAATCGCGTGCACGTGGACCTGTTGGAGCGGGCAAGATCGCTGATTGCGGGTGAGACCGGGGGGATGGAGGATCGTCTGGCGGCAGCTGCCTTGCTCGCCCGGCATCCAGGGCCCCGTGAGGTTGCCATGGAGTTTCTCAGGAGGCGCATTTCCCCGGCCACCCCTCCTGGTGAATTGAAAGCCGTGCTTGCGGTCCTGGGTGGAACGGGAGCTGAGGAAGTGCCGGCAATTCTCCTGGAGAAGTGGGAACAACTCTCACCCACCGGCCGTGGCTGGGCGGTGGATGAGCTCTTTTCACAGGTGGCGTGGACGGAGACTCTGCTCGCTTCCCTGAAAGGCGGGAAGGTGAGGCTGGCCGACCTTGATGCGACCCGGCGCCTGCGGCTCCGGCAGCATCCCAATAAAGGAATTCGAACGATGGCTTCCGATCTGCTGAAGAGCGGGTCTTCACCTGTACGGGAGAAGGTGGTGGAGGATTTTGGACCGGCGTTGAACCTGGAAGGTGATGTGGCCAAGGGACGGGTGGTTTATCGCAGGTTGTGTCTGGCCTGTCACCGGCACGGGAAGGAGGGTCGGGAGGTGGGTCCCGATCTCAGGTCCGTCAGGGAGCACCCTCCCGAGAAACTCCTGGCCAGTATCCTCAACCCTAATCTTGACATCCAGCCGGGGTTCCACGCTTACAACTGCGAATTGAAGAGCGGGGAGTTTCTTTTCGGCCTCCTCGCTTCCGAGAACGCGGTCAGCATCACCTTCAAGGTTCCCGACGGGACCACCAAGGCGATCCTGCGCAGTGACATCAAGAGCCTCAAGAGCGTCAACCTCTCTCTCATGCCGGAGGGGCTGGAGGCGGGTCTTTCCCAGCAGGACCTGGCGGACCTGGTCTCCTTTATCAGATCCTAGTTGATCGGGCAGGTCCCATGTCGCGGCCTGCCGGGAGCAGGGAGGGGAGTTCTTTCCCTGCGGGTCAGCTGGGACCTAAAGCGGCGGCAGGGGGGCAGGATCGTTTCCCGGGAGCTCGGGAAGAGGAGCGGGAGGTGTGCCCCGCTCCGGATCGGTGGAGGTCGGGAGGGGATCCCGGGGTGCCAGCAATTTCTTGAGTTCGCTTTTCACCTTGCGCACCGCATAGAAGCGTTTCTGGGCCTTGGCGAGGATCAGGGCACTCCCTGAGATGCCGCGGGCGTTCGGAATCCAGGCGCTCTCCGAGGAAGCCTTGAGCTGTTGGGAGAGGAGGGCCGTGCTCTTTTCGAATCCACGCAGCAGTTGTTTCGACTCGCGACTCCAGATTTCAGCGTTGTAGTGGGCGGAAGAGAGCCGTGCTTCATCGCCGAACTGCTTGGCCTTTTCCAGTTGCAGCTGGTAGCTGGAGTCAAGGTGCTTGATGGATTTGTGAACGAGGTCGAGTTCGTTGAGGAGAAGTTCGATCTTCTCCAGGAGAGCAAAGACCTGCTGGTTGGGTAGGAGGTGCTCGTCGCTCACGGTGGCGAGACCCTTGCAGGCCCGGCCGAATTGCTCGTCGTACTTCTGGTCCCAGGTGGTGACGGACACCGCCTCCTTGCCCCAGATCATTTTCAGCTTGGCGTTGAAGCTCTCCCGGGCCTTCGGAGCGAGGTAGTAGAAGTGACTGTTGTTGTGGGTGACCATGTCGCTGGTGAGCACCTTGCCATCAGGGACGCCGAATATGTTGCGCCGACGGTCGGAGGGAAGTTCCTCTTCCGTCAGGAGCGAACGTGCTCCGCTGTAGTGGTCCCAGAAATACTGCGAGTAGGCGATGAGGGCGATGAGAGTCGTCTGCGCCTGTCGCCTGGGGTCCTTGGGATTGGAGGTGATCCGGAATCCGCGTTCTACCGCAGACTTGATGGCAGGAAGTTTGAGGGCAACGAAGAACTCCGCGTCGGAGGAGCCCCCCAGGTTGGGATCGATGGAATTGAGGAGTAGCTGTGCGGCCTGTTCTTCCACGTTGAGTTCGTTCAGAGCATTCTGGGCATTGCGCATGTGCTTCTCATGTTCTCGTTCCAGGTTCTTAACGAACCTTTCGCGGTTGCCGAGAACCTCATCCCAGGCCGCCTTGCCCCTGGCAGCGAGCTGATTAAGATCAGCGTAGGCTCCCTGTAATGAGGAAAGAGTCACATGTTCGTCATTGGGCACCCGCTGAAGTTCCTGCAAGGCCACTTGGATGCTCCCTGCCTGGGCGCGCCGCTGCTTGTAGCGGGCCCGTTCCTTGATGAGGCTCTTGCGGAGTTCGGGACCCTCTTCGGTATTAAGTTCCGGATCTGCCAGGAACTCCTGGTAGCCGGCGATGAGAAGTTGCGCCTCCTCCGCCTCAACGAGAGCATGCTGCTTCTTCTGGTTGAGGGCGTCTAGCAGTGGCTGATACTTGCCGTCAGGGGCGGCCAGGGCGAGTGAGCTGCTCAGGGCAAGCGCGAGTGTTGCGGTCATGCCCACGGCGAGAGATGGAGCGGGAAGGATCGTTTTGTGTTTCATTGTGCGGGAGGGTCCGGGTTTGTTGGTTTCCGTTCGGGATCCGGGTCTTCCCGTTCGCAGGCAGGCGGTCATCTGAAGAGGAGAATCCCGCAGGCGGCATGTGGATACGAAGCTACGGGGGCGTTCATTTCGTTCAACTGTTTCACATGGAGGCCCGGGCGGGAAGCTTTCTCACTAAGTCATTGCTGCTCAGGGAGAAGGCTCTACGATCAGGTAGTAAGCGCCAAGCTCGCTGCCAGCGGCAGTCTTGAAGACCGGGGCAAGGCGATGAGAGCCCACGGTGAGATCGGCGGTGAGCTTGATGCTCGTTTCCTCTCCCTCCAGCGGCGCCGAGATGATGTCCTTGCCGTTGATGCGCAGGGTAGCGGTCCTGAAGGCGAAGGCTTTTCCGGGAATGGCGCTGAAGGCCTTGCTGGAGCCGGGGACATCGGGGAGGGCCGGCAGTCCGGCATTGATGGGCTTGTTCGCTTCCGCCGGCCAGCGGCGTAGTTCGAAGGAATATTTACCCTTCTTTACTACCTTGACCGCCCAGTGGCCCGGGTGCTTGCCGTCTTTAGCTCCG
>DMYM01000213.1:4234-8033 GCA_003483645.1 Verrucomicrobiales bacterium | reverse complement strand
CCATGCGTTCCAGGAGGTTTTCCAGGCGTTGCCCCGATCCCTCGATCCCGGGCGGCACCACCCCGGAGGCAATCACGGCGGCCTTGAGCAGACCCAGTGCATCTTTCGCAAAGTCGAAGACCTCTCCCAGGGTCCCAATCCGCGCGGTGGCCTTGAGATCCACGGAGGTCAGCACGATAACCGGCTCATCGATGACTCGGACATGAGCCTCAATGGGAGGACGCGGTTCCAGATCGCGTCCATGAACCCCCAGGTCTATGGAAACATTAAGGACGCGGGCGCCCTCGGGATAGTCCATGCCCAGGAAGAAGATGTCCGACCAGCCCGCGTGTGAGAGGTCCATGCGCACCGGCGTCCGTTCCCGCAGAATCCGGCGGGAGCCGTCGGGCAGTGGCTCCAACAGCTCATTCGTAATCGAAAGCGGGTGGTCCGCAGGATGCCCCATGCGGAACATCCACTGGTGTCCCCGCACCGTGCGCACTGAGCGTCGCACCTGGGCGGCCAGGGTCTGAAAGGCCAGCTCGCGGTATCCCTCCGCAAGAGCGGACGAAAGGGCATCGTTGGCCCCCTGCTCGGCCACCGCGAGGTGAAAAACATCAATGGCTTCCGCAAATCTGCGGCGAAGGAGATGCTCCTGTCCCTCAAAAGGGATGTAGCCCATCCGCCTGGGCGGCAGTCTGGGGGGAAGATGAACGCGGTGAATGGCGGAAAGGAAAAACAGCGCCCGCACGCGCTCGTAGAGATTCCCGGACTCCCGTCGGAACAGGTCAAGTTCGATGCACTCCTCCAGGAGTTCCGCGAGAGAAAGCTCCGCACAGGCTTCCGCCAGCGCAGTATCGCGCTCCGAAGGATCTCCGCTCGTGATGATGTTCAGGAGCTTTGGCATCCAGGACGGGAATAAGCAGTGATCTCGATGATGTCGGTGAGCACCTCGTCACGGTGGGGGCCCGCCAACGCCAGGGAGAGCTGCGCCCGCAGGAGACCGTAACGTTCTCCAACGTTGAAGCGCTGACCCGCCAGTTCCACCGCAAGATACTTCTCCGACCTGGCCATGAAGGCCAAGGTGGGGGTGAGCCCGAGCATCTCTCCCCCGCCCAGCAGGGAGACTTCTTCCTCCAGACGTTCCATCACGCCCGCGGTGAGCGAGTGCATCCCGAAGAAGCAGAGGTAGTTGCCCGCACGCAGGCCGGGAACGATGAGTTCCTGCTCGGCCAGGGTGGGGGTTGGCTTCTCCACGACATCGCGCACTACGAAAAGAGAAGGGGAGGCGGGCACCCGCGTCGCGGCAACTGTCCCATAGTAACGAAGCTGGCTCTCATGCGTCGGGTTGACCGCCGAGATGCAGCCATCATGAGTGGCTGCCACCTCCAGCATCTGTCGCACACAGGATGACTCCTCGGAACTGAGATAAAGGTGATCCCCCAGCAGCAGGACGAAGGGATCGTCTCCGGTGAATTTGTGGGCACTCCACACTGCATGACCGAAGCCCCGCGGATCGTCCTGCTCGATCAGGGTGAGACGGTCAGCGTGCTCCCCCGCGGCCTGCAGGTAGGCCTCGCGTGTTCCGGGATGGATGATCACCGCCGCTGATTCGATCCCTGAAGCGAAGAGATCATCGAGAATAATGGCCAAAGCCGTCTTGGCCACCCCTTCCGAGTCCACCAACGTCTGGAGAGGCAGGTGGTGCTCGGTCGGGCTGGCGGCAGTAACGACAGCTTTGGTGGGAATCACGGCGGGAGCGTATGAGTCAGACAGTGCGAATAAAGGAAATGTTCACCGATAAACGGACCGGGATTGCCATCCCCCCACGATTCCCACACTGTTGGCATCCTACCATGCGTCTTCTCCTCCCATTCTTCCTCGCCACCTCCTTCGCGCTCATCCCTCCTGCCGCGAGCCGTGCCCAGGACGCCATCCGGCCCAATGTCCTGCTCATCATCTCGGACGACCAGGCCTGGGGGGACTACTCCTTCCTCGAGCATCCGCACATCAAGACACCCCACCTCGACAAGTTGGCCGGGGAATCACTGACCTACACCCGCGGCTACGTTGCCGCTCCACTCTGCCGCCCTTCTCTCGCCTCCATCTTCAGCGGAAAGTATCCCCACCAGCACGGCATTACCGGCAATGACCCCCGGCTCCCCCCCGGGAAAAAGGGAGGACGCGCCACTCCCGGGTTGAAGCCCCTCTACGAGGCGATCATGACGCGTATCGATGAGGATCCCGGCCTGGCTCATCTTCTCGGCCAGGCTGGCTACCTTTCCCTGCAGACCGGCAAGTGGTGGGAGGGGGACCCCAGGGAAAGGGGCGGCTTCACCCACGCGATGACACATGGGGACCCGAAGCGGGGTGGTCGCCATGGCGATGCGGGACTCAAGGTCAGCCGACAGGGGATCAAACCCATCACCGATTTTATTGCCGAAGCAAAGCAGCAGGAAAAGCCCTTCTTCATCTGGCACGCCCCGTTCCTGCCCCATACTCCGCACAACCCGCCTGCCCGCTTGTTCGAGAAGTACCAGAAGAAGAGCGACTCCAGGTTCATCGCCCGCTACTGGGCGATGTGCGAGTGGTTCGACGAGACCTGCGGGGAACTGTTGAGCCACCTCGACAAGGAGGGCCTGAGGGAAAATACCATTGTCCTCTACGTTACCGATAACGGGTGGATCCAGAGTGCCGGCAGCGGCCGCTATGCGCCGCGGTCCAAGCGCTCCCCAAACGAGGGGGGAGTCCGAACCCCCGTCATGATCCGCTGGCCCGGCAAGGTGGAGCAGAAGTTCGACGAGCAGACCCTCGTCAGCTCGATCGATCTCGCCCCCACCATCCTCAGGGCCTGCGGGCTCAAGGTTCCTCCCTCGATGGGCGGTATTGATCTACGGGACAGAGCGGCTCTCATGAAACGCAACGCGGTCTTCGGGGCGGCCTACGATCATGACATCCACGATGTCAGCAGGCCCAACCTCAGCGTGCAGACCCGTTTCGTGGTCGCGGATACCTGGAAGCTGCTCTCCCACCGCCAGGGGACGGCTCAAGGCAAGCCGGTAGAGCTCTACAACCTGAGCGTCGACCCGGCGGAAATGCAGAACCTCGCCGCCCGGCACCCCGGGAAGGTGAAGGAACTCAGTGCCAAGCTCGATGCCTGGTGGGCAGGTCCGAAAAGGGCCCCCTGATTACCGGCCTCCGGCCCCTTTCCTCCCATGTCACGGGCTCTCGCCATCCTCCTGTCAGCCTGCTCCTGGCTGGCCTCCGCCAAGCCACCAGGCGGCAACGGGCTCCTCGCTGACCGGCCCAGCATCCTCTTTATTTTCGCGGACGATCAGCGCAACCATACCCTCGGTTGCGCAGGACACCCGGTGGTCAAGACTCCCAATATCGATCTGCTCGCCAGGGACGGGGTGCGTTTCGAGCACGCCTTTGTGACAACTTCCACCTGCTGGGCCAGCCGAGCCTGTCTCTTCACAGGTTGTTACGAGCGCCGGCACCTCTACCGCGCCTCGCCGGGGCCACTCAACCCCGACCTTTGCCAGACCAGCTACTTCACCCAGCTCAAAGCCGCCGGCTACCGCACCGGACACCTGGGCAAGGAACACGTCTCAATTGCTGAGAAGGACGCCGCCGCCATGTGGAGCGTGCGTCGCAAGCTGGGCCGGAATCCTTACTTCAAAATACAAGCTGATGGGGGCGCCCGCCACACAACCCAGATCCTGGGAGACTGGGGCATCAAGTTCCTGGAAGAGCAACCCAGGAACCGCCCCTTCTGTCTTCAGATCTCGTTCAATGCCACGCACGCCGAGGACGGAGA
>DMYM01000213.1:0-3839 GCA_003483645.1 Verrucomicrobiales bacterium | reverse complement strand
CCAGGAAATGCCTCTTCCCCCGCTCAATGATCCGGCGATCTACGAGTCGCAGCCCGACTTCCTCAAGAAATCGATCAATCGGCAACGCTACTTCTGGCGCTGGGACACCCCCAGGAAATACCAGACCAACATGCGGGCCTACTTCCGCATGATCAGCGGAATCGATCATGTCGTCGGCCGCCTCGTGGCACAGCTCGAGAAACAGGGCCTCGCCGATAACACGGTGATCATCTACACGGCTGACAATGGTTACTACCTGGGCGATCGCGGCTTTGCCGGCAAGTGGACTCACTACGAGCAGTCCCTGCGCGTCCCGCTCATCGTCCACGACCCTCGACTGCCTGAGCCCAAGCGGGGACGTGTGCTTTCGGAGATGGCTCTCAACAGCGACCTGGGTGCTACCATCATCGATCTGGCAGGCCTGCCCGCTCCCGTCCGCCACACCGGCCGCAGCCTCCTGCCCCTCCTCCAGGGCGAAACGCCCAGGGACTGGCGTCGCGAGTTTCTCTGCGAATTCCTGGCTGTCCCGCGAACTATCCCGCGCTGGGAAGGGGTGCGCGGGACTGACTGGTCCTACGCACGCTACTTTGTCGACGGACCGGACAAGTCCCCCTTTGAGTTCTTACACGACCTGAAGCACGACCCCGCGCAACTGGTCAACATCGCCGCCCTTCCCACCCGCCTGCAGACGGAAGGCCACGCTCTCGCTCTCCTCAAAATGCGGAAGCGCTGCAATACCCTGGTGGCCGCCAACGGCCTGCCCATGAAGGACATCCCCGGGTACCGCCCCCCCGCCCCAAAGAAATAGCCGAGGGCAGCGGTTCGCATTTTCCCCACTGCCTTGACTCACCGGATCTTCTCCATCGCTTCCACCACCCGGGCACCCTCGCCCTTCACTTTCTGCGGGATGATCGACCGGATCCTCTTCATGGGCACCACCCCCGCACGCCCCAGGGCTTCCAGTGCATTCAAGGCCGCCAGCGACTCATAGACGTTCCCCTCGTTGACCACTTTGACGAGAACCGGAAGGCTCTTCTCGCTTGCCCCAAGAATGCCCAGGGCCTCTGCCGCAACCACGCACACATCGAAAGCGGAATCCTCCAGCAACCCGAGGAGGGCCGCCTTCAAAGGAGCGGCTTCCTTGCCAATGATCAGGGCCCCGGTGGCGGCCCAGTAGCGCACCAGGGGCGATCCCGAATTCAGATCGGGCAGCAGGCGCGGCACATCCCGGGAAATTGCGATGCTTGCCGCCATCGCGGCAGAGCAAACCTTCTTCCACTCCTCCGCCGGGATGCTTTTGACGTAATCATAAAGGGTCCCCTCTGCGGCCAGCCGGACCCCCAGACCTTCCGGAACCAGGCCGGTATCTCGTGCTGCCGGATCGAGCAGCTTCGCCATCAGGGCGGCCTCCGCTTCTGCAAATCCGGAACTGCTGACAGGGACCCCGTCTTGCTCACGCCGCCTGAGCATCTTGAGCGTTGCCTCGAATCCTTTTTTCGGATCTCTCCTGAATGCGTCCAAGACCTGCAACCGATCATACGCGGTCTGATAGAACTCAATTCCCCCCTTGGGCTTCCAATAGCGGGACTGGAGCTCGTTGCACTTCCCCGCCTTGAACGCTTCATACCAGGACCCCATGCTCGCCAGCACCCGGAAGGGATAGGTGTAGGCCTGGCCCAGCGGTCGGTGCGGGGAGAAATTGCGCACATAGAGCTGCCACTTGGTGCGAATCGCCCGCACGGTGTCATAGCGCTCATCCATCCTCCCCCGGTAGAGATAGACAAAATCCCGTTCTTGGGCATTGGGTCCGAGAAATGGCTTCCCCTCCCAGATATCGGGAATCTTCAACCCGCAGAGATTGACCACGGTGGCCGGAAAATCAACGAAAGCCACCAGCTGTTGCGCAATCCCATTGTCGTTCTTGGTCTTGGGGGCGAGATGTTCCCACTTTTCCGGGAAACGGATGATCAGGGGAACCCGGGTCCCCGTATCATGGATATTACGCTTCCCGCGGGGAAGTGCTCCCCCGTGATCCGAGAAGTAGAACACAATGGTGTTCTCCGCCGCGCCCGACTCTTCCAGTTCCCGGAGCCGTTCCCCCACCCATTGGTCCATGAGATGGATGTTGTCGTAGTAACGGGACCAGTTCTCCCGGATCTCCGGGGTATCGGGATGGTATGGTGCAATGACTCCCAAGGGTACTTTCCCGGGCGGCACGATGCGCTGGGCCGGGTTCCTGTCCCTGCGTCCATGGTAGGCCTTATCGGTAGTCTGGCCCTCATGCGACAGGGTGGTGTTGAAGACGGCAAAGAAGGGCTGGCCCTTCTTCCGGTTCCGGTAGTGCGCCTTGTTCCCGTTCGCGTGCCAGCCAACGTCCTTCCAGCCCGCCCGCTTCCCGTTGATCGACATGTTGTAGTCGGTCTTGGAGTTATTGGTGCAGTAATAACCGGCCTGGCGGAAGACCTGCGGGTAGTAGACCACGGAATCAGGAACACGCACGCTGCTACGATGATTATGAAGCCCGAGGGTGGAGGCATTCATCCCGGTGATAAGGGTCGAGCGTGCTACCGAGCAAACCGGGGCGGAGGAATAGGCATGGATATAACGCATTCCCTGCCCGGCAAGCCGGTCCAGGTTGGGAGTCTTCGCATGGGGATCCCCGTAGCACCCGAGGTACGGGCTGTTGTCCTCGCTCGTGATCCAGAGGATGTTGGGACGATCCGGGCCGGCTGCCAGGAGCGTCCAGGAGGAGGCCAGGATTGCGAACAGAGTGAGGCGCATCATGAAGGCGGTTTACCTGCATCTTCCAGCGATGGCAACCCCGCGACAGATACTCCCCGGGCGGAGACTTTGCAGAACACGGCCTGTATGCGTGCTTGCCTTTCGTGCCGCTCCCCCCTCCGATAGGCTCCACCTCCCAATGACAAGAGTCCTCGCCATCTTCCTGCTTTTCGCCTGCCTCCCGGTCCTCGCCAAGACACCGGACCGCAAGCCTAATATCGTCCTCCTCTTCGCGGACGATCTCGGGCGCTACGCTTCAGCCTATTCGCACCCGGAAATCCCCTCGGTCAACGACATCGTCTCCACCCCCACCTTTGATCGCATCGCAAAGGAGGGGGTCCTCGGCTGGAACGTCTTTGTCTCCGCCCCTTCCTGTTCCCCCTCACGGGCCGCCCTCATTTCGGGTCGTCACTTTTTCCGCAACGGGTCCCACTCCCAGCTGCACACTCCCTGGCACGGCAACCGCTCGCAGGACCCGTGGAACGAGGTCAAGGGCTTCGCCCTTCTCCTGCAGCAGGCGGGCTACCACATCGGCTGGTCGCACAAGATGCACATTTCGGAAGACCGCATGGGTGGCAGGCAGAACAACTTCCGGCAGGCCGGCGGAAAGGTGAACCAGTTCTCCCAGACCGTGAGTGGCGCAATCGGCACACCGGGTGACCAGACGGCCATTGAAAAGGCCAAGCAGAAGCTCTTCGACGAGTGCCGCGGGAACTTCAAGGCCTTCCTTGCCAAGCGCAAGCCGGGACAGCCCTTCTACTACTCCTTCCATCCCACCAACCCGCACCGCAAGTGGACCAAGGGCTCTGGCAAGAACCTCTGGGGCCTCAACCCGGATACCCTTGCCAGGGTCATGCCCCCCTTTCTCCCCAACGTTCCTGAGGTTCGCGAAGACCTCGCCGATTACCTCGGGGAAGGCATGGCCTTCGATCACAGTTGCCGGGAAATCATCGCGGAACTGGAAAAAATCGGGGAACTCGACAACACCCTCCTCGTCATCTCCGGCGATCACGGCGCACCCGGATTTCCCCGCGGCAAGACCAACTGCTACGACTTCG
>DMYM01000532.1:6208-6652 GCA_003483645.1 Verrucomicrobiales bacterium | reverse complement strand
CTGGGCTCCTTCGTCACGACCGAAACGGGAACGGGAGTGGTGCACATCGCCCCGGGTCACGGCGCGGACGACTACGTGGCGGGCCGTGAGCACGGCCTCGAGGTGGTCTCGCCGGTGGACAACGACGGCAAGTTCACCGAAGAGGTTGGCGTGGCGGAGCTGGTGGGCCGGCATGTGTTCGAGAGCAACGAGGAGATCATCTCGATGCTGTCCAGTCTGGGAGTCCTCCTTGGGCGGGAGGATTACCAGCACGATTACCCACATTGCTGGCGCTCCAAGACCCCCATTATTTTCCGGGCGGTGGAGCAGTTCTTCATTTCGCTGGATGGCTTGCGGGAGACCGCCCTGGAGGAGATCGACAAGACCGAGTGGCTTCCCCACTGGGGACGGAACAGGATCCATGGCACGGTGGAGTCGCGGCCGGACTGGTGCATCAGCCGCCAG
>DMYM01000532.1:0-5894 GCA_003483645.1 Verrucomicrobiales bacterium | reverse complement strand
GACTGGTGCATCAGCCGCCAGCGCACCTGGGGCGTGCCCCTGCCGGCCTTCTTCACGCCCGGGGGAGAAGTCCTCCTGGACGCGGAGCTGGTCCGCAAGGTGGCCGACCTGGTGGAGAGCGAGGGAACCAACATCTGGTTCGAGCTCGAGGAAGCGGAGCTGGTGGAGCGCCTGGGCCTGCCCGAGGGCACGCGCAAGTGCAGGGACACCCTGGACGTCTGGATCGATTCCGGCTGCAGCCATGTGGCAGTGATGGACCGTCATGAGGAATTGCAGAGCCCGGCAGACCTCTACCTCGAAGCCACCGACCAGCATCGCGGATGGTTCCAGAGCTCGCTCATGCTCAGTGTGGCCTATCGCGGAAGCGCTCCCTACAAGACGGTGATGACGCACGGGTTCGTGGTTGACCAGGACAAGAAGGGCAAGCTCTCCAAGAGCGAGGCGGAAAAGGCGGGCAAGCCCATCGATGCGGCTCACTATTACAACAAGTACGGGGCTGACATCCTGCGTCTCTGGGTGAGCAGCGTGGACTGGCAGAACGAAGTGCCCTTCGGCGAAGACCTCTTCAAGCAGGTGGCAGAGCCCTACCGGCGGATCCGCAACACCCTGCGTATTCTGCTGGGGAACCTGCATGGCTTCAATGCAGCGAGTGACGTGGTCGCCCCGGAGGAGATGACCCTGGTGGACCGTTGGATTCTCGAGTGTCTGCACGAAGTGGTGAGCGAGTGCCGCCGAGCCTACGACGCCTACGAATTCCGCAAGGTCTTCACCGTTATCAACCAGTTCTGTGCGCGGGATCTCAGTGCCATTTACATCGATCTCACCAAGGACCGGCTCTACTGCGATGCGGAGGACTCTTTGCGCCGTCGTGCGAGCCAGACGGCCATGAACAACGTGGTCGAGGCGCTGACCAGGCTCCTTGCCCCCATCCTGGTCTTCACCGCGGAGGAGGCCTGGGAACACGCGGGACGCGAGGGGAGCGTGCACGAACAGGACTTTCCTGTCGCTGATGAGCGCTTCTCGGGGAAAGAGGCGACCATGGAGGTGAACCAGCTTCTGGAATTGCGGGAGGTGATCCAGAACGCCATCGAATCCCAGGTGCAGGCCAAGGCCTTCAACAAGAACAACGAAGCGGCAGTCGAACTGGCACTGCCGGCCGGGCACGGGTTGCGCGGACTCCTCGGCGGCCGCGCGTTCGCCACCGAGTTCTTCATTATCTCCGACCTGAAACTGGCGGAGGGCGAGGAGGTTTCTGCCACCGCGTCCAGGACGGATCATCCCATGTGTCCCCGCTGCCGCCGTTACGAGCCGCCGGCCACGGTGCAGTCCGTGGAAGGAGACGCGACGGGGTTGTGCGGGCGCTGCGAGGAAGTATTGTCGGGCGCCGCGTCATGAATTCCCTCCCGCGCCTGCTCCTCGTATTCGTCCTGCCGCTCTACCTGCTCGACCAGGCTTCCAAGTGGCTGGTAGTCCTGAACTTTTCTCCGCCCGCGCCAGGGTCCAACTTTTCGCAGGAGTCCCACGTGGTGGTGGAGGATTTCTTCACCATCGTGCGCGTGCACAACCAGGGAGCGGCCTTCGGGCTGGGCAATGGGACCCCCTGGGCACCAGTTGTGTTTTTCGTGATTGCCCTCGTTGCGCTGGGAGCCCTTCTCTACTTCTGGAAGCGTGAGGCCTTCGACACCCTTCTTCTACGACTGGCGGCAGGATTGCTGACCGCAGGAATCCTGGGGAATCTCACCGACCGGGTCCTGCAGGGATTCTTCCTGCCGGCCTACCGGGAGGAAGGATTCCTCTCCCGCCTTTCGCAGGGCTACGTCGTGGATTTTCTCGATTTCAAGATCGGACTCTACGGGAAGCTGTTTCCCGCCTCTGAAGGACATTGGCCCTCGTTCAATGTGGCGGATTCCTGTATATGCGTGGCAGCTTTTTTCCTGATTCTTTCAACGTTTCGTAGTGAAGCGGGGTCCAAGGGGGACAAGGAACAGGCCGAGGCATAATGGTTCGCTGCTCCGATCTGCTCCGGAAAGGACGTGCCACCAGGGACCCGGGAGAAGCATTCTCCGGTTCCGGAAACATCCCCGCTTGAGGCCGTCACACCCCGTTGCGCAACTTCCTCCCTTACAACCCTCAAGACATGGAGATCTGGAAAGCAATCGTGGTGGGAATCGTGCAGGGTCTCTCGGAGTTCCTGCCCATCTCCTCCTCGGGGCACATCGCATTGCTGCAGCACGCCTTGGGAATGCGGGAAGCGGGGGCCGGAGCTCAGCAGGACATCACCTTCGAACTGGTCCTGCACCTTGGTACTTTCCTGAGTGTAATCCTCTATTTTCGACACCGTCTGGTGGGTCTGCTTCTCAGTTTGTGGCAGAAGGAACGGATCGAGGAACGGAAGATGATCCTCTGGCTCATCATTGCGACCATCCCGGCCACCCTCGCCTTCTTCAGCGCCAAGAGCTTTTTCGAAGGAGCCTACGCTTATCCAGTCCTGGTGGGGGGCTGTCTGCTTGGGACGGGAGTGATCCTGCTCCTGCCCAAGTTGGTCCGTCCGAGGGAACAGGAGTTCGGCCTCAAGCATGCGATCTGGATGGGCATGGCGCAGGCCCTGGCCATCCTGCCGGGAATCTCGCGGAGCGGGGCCACCATCACGGCGGGTCTTCTTTCCGGAGCACGGGCTTCAAAGGCAGCGGAGTTTTCCTTTCTCATGTTCCTGCCCGCCATCGGTGGAGGCACCCTGGTGAAGTTGAAGGATCTGCAGGCAGTGGCGCAGAGTGATGCGGCGGCGGCCTATGTCTGTGGATTTGTGGCCGCCTTTCTCTCCGGTCTCCTTGCGGTCTATCTCGTCCTCAAGACGATCAGGAAAGGCAAGTTCGAGTACTTTGCCTATTACTGTTTCGTGGCGGGAATCACGGCCATGGTCTACTTTGGCTGGAAGTAGCCTGGCGGTATCCGCGGGCAGGACCTGGAGGAAAGCTGCCTGAGGGTTGGCAAGTGGTGTGAATTGGTCATAGTCGCCGCGTCCACATGCTGGCCAAACGTATCATTCCCTGTCTTGACGTGACCGATGGTCGGGTGGTGAAAGGGGTCAATTTTGTCGACCTGCGTGACGCGGGGGACCCGGTTGACTGTGCGGTGGCCTACAACGAACAGGAGGCCGATGAGATTGTCTTCCTTGATATCACGGCTTCTTCCGACGAACGCGATACAATGGTGGAGGTCGTGCGCAAGACTGCGGAACGCTGCTTTGTGCCCCTTACCGTTGGTGGCGGAATCCGGGTGGTGGAGGATATGCGGCGCATGCTTCTGGCCGGGGCGGACAAGGTGGGAGTCAATACCGCTGCCATCAATCGTCCTGAGTTGGTGGACGAAGGAGCCGGCACCTTTGGGAGCCAATGCATCGTGGTGGCCATCGATGCCAAGCGCCAGGGACCGGGCCAGTGGGGTGTTTACACGCATGGCGGACGGAATCCGGTGGAGGGCCTGGATGCCATCGAGTGGGCCCGCGAAGTTTACAATCGCGGCGCGGGCGAAATCCTCCTCACCAGTATGGATGCGGACGGCACCAAGGACGGTTACGACATTGAACTCACCCGTGCGGTGAGCGATGCGGTGGGCATTCCTGTCATTGCGAGCGGTGGTTGCGGAACTCTCGATCACATGGTGGATGTCCTGGGGGAGGGCAAGGCTGATGCCGTCCTGGCGGCCAGCATCTTTCACTTCGGGGAGTTCACGGTCCCGGAAACGAAGAACTACCTGCAGGAGCGGGGAATTCCGGTGCGCCCGGAGGTTGGAAACTAGCGGAACCGGGCTGCAATAATGAGCAGGCTCACCCGGGTTCGAGGTTACCCGGAGTAAACCCGCTCTACCCGCGGAGTAATGCTGGTGAAGACTTCCCAGGGGATGGTTCCGGCCCTGCGGGCCACTTCCTCGACAGGAATATTGGGACCGAAGAGCTCCACCTCGTCACCCGTGTCGCAGCCGGGATGATCGGTGAGATCGACCATGACCTGGTCCATGGTTACGCGGCCGAGAAGGGGGGCCCGGTGTCCACGAATAAAGACTTCGGGCGTGTGGTTGGAGAGCGCGCGGGGGTAGCCGTCGCCGTAGCCGATCCCGATCGTGCCCACCCTGGTGGGACGGGTGGTGACGTGGGTTCGTCCGTAGGAGATGCCGTGCCCGGCCGGGAGGTCCCGAATGACGGCGACCCGTGACCTGAGGGTCATCACGGTGCGCAGGGCGCCGCCGTGCCCGTCCAGCGGTGAGACGCCGTAGAGGAGCAGCCCCGGCCGCACCAGAGTGGTGGTGCGGGACCGGTAGCCGAGGAGGCCGGCCGAATTGGCGAGGTGGACGTGTTTCAGTTCGTTTCGACGGGGAAGGGACTCGACCAGGGAGTCGAAGGCTTCGAACTGGGTGCGCGTGAATTCGATATCCTCGTCGGCGGAGGGAAGGTGAGAGCCAAGTCCGGTGACCTGGATCCCGGGGAGGGCCCGGATGGCCTCCAGGGCTGCCGGGGCCTCGGTGGAGAGAAAGCCACCCCGTCCCATCCCGGTGTCCACCGTGAGGTGGGCTTCCACAACGGCACCTCCATTGCGGGCGAGTTCGTCAAAGTGGAGTGCTTCTTCCATGGTATTGAGGCAGGGCAGCCAGCGGTGGGCCACTACCTCTTCCCGTTCGGCGGGAAAGGTTCCCCCCAGGAGGTAGATTGGCGTCCGAACCCCGGTCTTCGAAAGGCGGCGGGCCTCACCGACATTGGCCACTCCGAAAAATGCGATCTCTTCCTGCTCCAGTGCGCAGGCCACAGCTTCCAGGCCGTGGCCGTAGGCGCTCGCCTTGACCACCGCCATGACCTGCTGGTCGCTCAGCCCCCTTGCCGCCGCCAAGTTGTGGCGCAGGGCGGAGAGATCGACCTCGGCCCAGGAGCGGGGGGGGCTTTTGGGAGCGTCGCTCACGGGTGCGAGCGTAGGGCACGATGGAAAGTTGGGCAAACCCTGCAACTGATCCGGACCCACAGGACCGTCTCTTCCCCTGCCGACAGAAATTGGAGGGGGCCGTCCCGGAGGATCCCGGGGAAATACGCCGGGAAGGTGATCAGCGCTGGATGGGCCGTGGCACTACGGGAGTCTCCACGGTGGGGAGCGGATGCCGGGGCACTCTTTGAGGTGGCAGGCGCTACCTGTTCTGCGCAGCCTGGGAGGCATACTGCAGATCACGTCCGATACCCGCCATGGTTTCGCAGGAGGTCAGGGCGGAGAAGGCAATGAGACTGCCAAGGAGGAATACAACTTTCAGGATCTTGCTTGCGGAGTTCATTTGGTTTCATTGATAATTGGCAAATTCTAACCCTTTGCGGCAAGAACCAAATGGAGCAGAATGAGATTAGGGGTAAACCGACGAGGTGTCTTTTCCCGTGAGAGGAAAGGACTTCTCCGGAAGCAGCGGAGGATTTTTACGTATTAACCTTCACCCCGATTTCCCCCAACCATTGCGAGATCAGGTTACTTCTTCGCCGGTTTCTCGAAGATCATCAAGTGCTGCCAGGGAAGCAGCTTGGAGTCCGTGCTCTTCCACTTCAGTCCGACGATCTCCATTTCCTTGCGCGACTGTGCTTCGGTCATCTTGTGAAGGGGCTTGATCGGAACGGTGGGATCCTCGGCACGGTATTCCAGCAGGATGATGCGCCCGCCCGGCTTGAGGGCCTTGAAAAGGGATTCCATCATCTCCCGCGGATGGGAGAACTCATGGTAGGCATCGACCATGAGGGCGGCGTCGATGGACTCCGGCTTCAGCTTCGTGTCGTCGACCGTTCCGAGGTGAGCCTCGACATTGGTGATCCCAAGTTTCTTCTCCTTCTTTTCGAGGAACTCAATCATCTCGGGCTGAATGTCGACGGCGAT
>DMYM01000024.1 GCA_003483645.1 Verrucomicrobiales bacterium | reverse complement strand
TCGATCGCGGCTTCGCCATGTTCGCGGGTGCTGAGTGTTACAAAGGCAAACCCGCGGGGGCGCCCGGTTTCACGGTCAAGGGGGATATGGAGATCAACGGCCCCGCCGAAGTTTTCGAAGAGCGAACGGATCTCGTCTTCGGTTGCAGAGAAGGGCAAATTGCCCACGTAGAGTTTCATCTTTGCTTAGGAATATGCTCCGACCCGTTCAACGTGATTCCTGCCGGGCGCTTGTCCGTAGGGCCGGAGCCATCAGGTAAAAGAGCCTCAATTCAGGTCCAGCCGACGCGGACGGTGTGTGTTCAACTAATCGCAAACCGGGGAAAGGGCCAGAGAAATCGCAAACAATCGGCGCGCTTCCCGGGTTTCCAGATCAGCCCATACAGCAGCAGTTGGCAAGGAGGCCGAGGATAATGAGGAGGAGAGTCAGTCGCAGAATCATGCCCGGAGTTTATGTGGGGCCTCGAAGGCGTCCAGCAGAGATGCTCCGTCCGGGGGATTTCGCCTGAAAAGAAGTGTTTACAGTTTGTATCCGGGTCCCGGGGCAATCCTGAGCAGGGCATGGTTCAGAAGATTGCGGAGGAGTCTGGCGGGCGCTAGAGAGAGGGCGTGAAAGTTGCCATAGTTGCCCATCCCCGGAATGTGCAGGCCTCCCCGGCTCTGCGGTTGGTACGCGATGCACTAGAGGCACGGGGCATTGAAGCCGTGTTCGAGAAGGAGAGTGCTGAACTGATCGGGATGGAGGGTGTGGAACGATCATGGGAGGGCGCCCAACTCGTGATTTCTCTGGGTGGTGATGGCACCCTTCTGGACACAGTGCACAGAATGGGGAGCTGCGAGGTTCCGGTGGCGGGGGTGAATATCGGGACACTGGGATTCCTGACAGCCTGCACGGCAGGTGATGTGGACGAATTTGCGGCAGTGCTGGCGAGAGGAGAACAGGAGGTTGTCGAGCGGGTGGTGCTGCAGGTATCCATGGAGGACCGGTCCGGGGTGGAGCACAGGTTCATGGCGCTCAACGAGGTTGTTCTCATGCGCGGCGGAACGGGACGGCTCATCTCGCTGGAAGCCCGGGTAAATGGCGAACTTCTCAATCACTACCGGGCTGACGGATTGATTGTGGCAACTCCTACGGGATCGACAGCCTATTCCCTGGCGGCGGGCGGGCCGCTGATTGGTGAGCAGGCCGGGGTCTTCGTGATCACTCCGATCTGTCCCCACAGTCTAAGCGACCGGTCGCTGGTGTTGGAGGATAACTCGCTGATTGAGGTGGTCGCGGACAGCGTGCACTCGGAGGGGATCCTGTTCACGGTGGACGGACGGGATGTTCTCCGACTCGGGGAGGGGAGTGTGGTGCGGATTGAGAAAGGTTCACCGCCGCTCCAACTCGTCCGCCTTCCGGGTCGCAGTTTCTACGAGACCCTGCGCGGCAAGCTTGGGTGGTCAGGTGGCTAGACAGCAGAAGTTTACTCAGATAGATATTTGCAGCATGAGATTTGAGGAGATTGACAAGGAGCTGTTTGTCCGGAACCGCGCCAGACTGGCGGAGTTGCTGGGGCCGGGGTCGATGGTTGTTATTCACGCCAATGACACCCTGCCGACCAATGCAGATGGGGTGCTGCCCTTCGTTCAGAACAGGGATCTCTACTATCTTTCGGGTGTGGACCAGGAGGAGACGGTGGTGATTCTCTTCCCCGATGCAGAGGAGGAAAAGGACCGTGAGATTCTTTTTGTGCGGGAAACGAGCGAGCTTATTTCAATCTGGGAGGGGGAAAAGCTGACCAAGGAACAGGCCGTCGGGGTCTCCGGGATCAGGCAGGTGAACTGGACCGACAGCTTTGAGGCACACTTCCACCGGCTTATGCCTCAGGCCCGGTCAGTTTGTCTCGCAACCAACGAGCATCTCCGGGCCGAGATTGTCGTGGAGACGCGCAACATGCGTTTCATCAAGGAATGCCAGGTCCGTTATCCACTCCATGATTATCAGCGACTGGCTCCGCTCATGGACCAGATCCGGGTGATCAAGGATACGGAGGAAATCAAGCAACTGCAGAAGGCCATTGATCTCACTGAAGCCGGTTTTCGGCGTGCGCTGGGATTCATCAAGCCGGGTGTCGGGGAGTGGGAAATCGAGGCGGAATACCTGCACGAGTTCGTGCGCAATCGCTCAAAAGGCTTTGCGTATCCGCCAATCTTGGGTTCGGGGAAGAATGCCTGCGTGCTGCATTACGTGGATAACAATACGATCTGCCAGGATGGCGAGATGGTTCTGATGGATGTAGGTGCGGAATGGGCAAACTGGAATGCTGACATGACACGGACTGTCCCGGTCAACGGCCGATTCACGGACCGGCAGAGGGATGTCTATAATTCCGTCCTGAGAGTGCAGCGGGGTTCCACGGATTTCCTTCGACCAGGGGTCACTCAACAGGAATGGCGCGATCATACCATCGAGTTGATGGAGGCTGAGTTGATCTCACTCGGACTGATAAGCGCGGAAGAGGCAAAGGAGCAGGATCCGGGGGATCGGCAGCTGGTGAAAAAATACTACATGCACGGGATTGGTCACCACCTGGGACTGGACGTTCATGATGTGGGCAACGCCTACGAGCCTGTGAAGGAGGGCATGGTCTTCACAGTGGAGCCGGGAATCTATATCCGGGAGGAGAATCTTGGGATCCGCCTTGAGGACAATGTCCTGATCGGGCGGGACGAGAACATGAATTTGTTCGCAAGCTTTCCCATCGAAGTCGGGGAGATCGAGGACGCGATGAATCCCTGATGGAGTTCGGTCACTCCGCCTGACCGGGGCCGGGGCACCCCTTCGACCTTGCAGTTGCTTCCATTCTGCAGCGTTTGGCAGCCGGAGTCGTTCGGGACTAGACAAACTCCGGCAGCACGTCGTCGAGCGCGGCTAGGAGTTCCTTCATGCTCTTGGGTGTTTCGTTGCCCATGTTGCTCAGGCGGAATGTCATGCCCTTAATTTTCCCGTAGCCGCCATTAATGAGGAAGTTGTGCTTTTGACGCACCGCCTTTACGAATGCAGGAACGTCGATTTCCAGATTGTTGGCGACTGCGGTGAGTGTCCTGGAGCGGTAACCCTCGGGGGCGAAATGTGCGAAACCGCGCTCTTCCACCCACTGATGGACGAGGGCATTGTTCTCGGCGTGGCGCTGGTAGCGGTCCGGAAGGCCTTCCTTGAGGATGGAGGCGACCATGGCATCAAGCCCCTGTAGGAGGGAGATGGACGGGGTGGAGGGTGTGTTGTTCTTGGCGTGGTTCTTGGTAAACTCCAGGAAATCGAAGTAGTATCCCCGGTCCGGAGTTGACTCCGCTCGAGCGAGGGCAGCTTCGGAGGCGACGAAGACGGACAGTCCGGGAGGCAGGGCCATGGCTTTCTGCACGCCGGCAAGAAGCACGTCGATACCCAGTTGGTCCGTAGCGATAGGAACAGCGCTGAAGGAGCTGACGCTATCGACGATGAGGAGGACGTCGTCGAATTCGTTCACGACGGCCGCGATTTCGGCCAGAGGGTTCATCACCCCGGTTGAGGTTTCGTTGTGGACCAGGGTGACGGCATCGAACCCTCCCTCGGCCAGTCTGGTGCGGACAGAATCCGGATTGAGCGGTTCTCCCCACTCGACCTGTATCTTTTCGGCCTCCTTGCCGCAGCGTTGGGCGACATCAAACCACTTGTCGGAAAAAGCGCCGCAACAGAGGTTCAGGACCTTCCGTTGGACCAGGTTTCGGATGGCTCCTTCCATCACGCCCCAGGCGGAGGAGGTTGAGAGAAAGACAGGCCTCGTGGTGCAGGCGATCTGCTGCAGGCCCGGTTGGATGGAACAATAAAGCTCTTCAAAATCAGGGCCCCGGTGGCCGATCATCGGGGCGCACATCGCTTCATAGGTGGCCGGTGAGATGTCGACCGGCCCGGGAATGAACAGTTTTGGCTTCGGCATGCGGGTGAAACTTGCTTTTCAGGAAGGCGCTGTCGAGCGCGTTTATCGCGCATCAGGCCAGGCAGGTCACTCGCCCTGGTAGAGTTGATGCTCAAGCTGGATTTCGGCCCGGCGGCGCCCTGCTTCCTTCCGCCAGGGACTGCCGCTGTTCTCAACTATACGGAGGATTGCCGCCGACGCGGCCCACCGGGGAAGGGAGCCTTGTTCGAGGATCTCGACTGCGTCAAAGGCACAACGCGAAAAGTAATACCACTCGGTGGGTTCCTCACCATCGGGCAGGTTGTCTCGCCGTACGACGTGGTAGTAAGCATCGAGTGCCGGGCGCGATTCACCAAGTTCTTCGTATACCTGTCCCTTGAGCCAGAAGAGGCGATTGCTGAGAGGGTAAGCCAGGTCGGGTCGGGCGAGAACCTGGTCATAGATACTAAGAGCGGCCTGAAGGTCCCCGGGTTCACCCAATTCCCGGTAAGCATCGGCGGTGAGCATCCGGGCATCAAGCTGGGCCGGGTTTTCGGTTTCGACGAGAGTTTGCAGGTTGGAGATGGTTTCCCTGGGCCGTCCGTCAATCTGGCTGTAGGCGAGGAGAAGCCGGGCATCAGTGGCGAGAGTCCCCCCACCATCAATCACCTGCCGCAGCAGGTTCTCTGCTTCCTTGTCGGAGTTGCCCGCATTGAGATTCAGGGCAGCGCGGGCAGCGTAATAGAGTGCGGTTTCCGCAATCACGGGGTCGGCGGCGGCGGCGGCGATTTCCTGAAACCTGGCCTGAGCATGACTCAGGTTGCCATTATGGAAATAAGCCTCCGCCAATTTGAGCCGGACGGGCGTGCTCATGCGGTTCGGTTTGTGCTTGCGCAGGAATTCCCTGGAGGCCGTGATGGCGGGTTCCCATTTGCTGGTCAGGCTGGCTGCCCGCAGGTGCACAAGCAGTCGGCGCAGATCAAGTTGGAAGCTCAGGGGAATCGCCTGCAGGGATCTGAGTTCTTCCATGATCTGGCGGTGAGCGGAAGCCTTGGTGGGCTCCAGGCGAAGGCACTCTTCGGCGATGGCGAGGCGTGCTTCAGGTATTCGTGGGTGTTCCGGGCGGTCCCGCAGGAAGCGTTCCAGGCTCGGGCGGGCGTCTCCGGATTTCCGGGCAGCCTGGTGAAGAGCGCGTTCGAGGAGGAGGGTTGTGCGCGTCTCCGAGGCGTCGAGGGATTCAACCAGGTTTTTGAATCCGGTCCCGTCGCCTGCCCGCAGCAGGCTGATCCCGGCATTGACTGCGCTCACATCCTCTTCGGCGGGCGGTAGTGATGAACGGACGCGGAGAAAAGCGGCGGCTGCGGAGGTGAAGTCGCCTTTTTCGAAATTGAGTCTGGCTGCCAGTCGTCCGGCTTCTTCCCGGAGGCGGGCTGAGGAGGCGGATTTCTCCAACTGCGTAAGAGTGAGAATGGCCTCCTCCTTGCGTTGGTCGGCAATTTGAAGTTTGGCGGTTTCCAGCAGAGCGCGTGAACAGAATGGATGTCGGGGCATGTTCGCACCAAGCCATGCGAGGAGGCTCTCGGCCTGTTTGTTGGATTCCGTGTCGTTCTTCCGGGCGAGAGAGAGGGCGTGATAGTAGAGCGCAAATCCGGTCCGGGTCGCGGTTGCCGGAGAGACGATGATTTCGCCTCCATCAGGTTTGGGCGGAGTGTCGCTTGGTGCGGAGAAATTGACCCATGAGAGGAGTTGTTCATCAACACGCTTCCTGAGTGACTCGGTGGAGGCCCAGTCAAGAAGGCGATGGAAGGCTGCCTCAAGGAGAGCTGTGCGGGGGTGCGTGTCGAGCAGGGTGATAAGGGTTTCAATGGCATCCTCGGATTTCCCGGTTTGATGCAGGCACCCTGCCAGGGAGACCCGGGCGCTGTGCCGAAGAAGGGATGGCACGGGATTCGGGTCTTCCACGATAGCCCTGAATGACGGAATGGCCTTCTCCTTGTCGTTACGCGCGATGAGCTGGGCGCGAAGGTAGCGCATATGGAGCTGCTGCGGTCGGTCGGAGGGTTCGGGGTCCCCGGCCAGGAGATCACCTGCCTCCGAAAGTTTGTCCTGAGCGATGAGAACCGTGGCACGCAGAAGACGCGCTTCCTGCGAGAGAGGGCTCTGGTCTGTGGATTGAAAGGTGCTGAGAAGAGCGCTTGCCCGTGCCGGTTCGCCGAGTGCTACGAGGATATGGGCACGGGAGAGAAGGCTGCGGTTGCGCAGTTCGGAGTCCCTGGCCTTCTCCAGGTGCGCGAACAGCGCGGCCGCCTGACCGAGTTCGGCACGCAGGATGCGGGCCTGGGCTGACCAGAAGAGGGCCTGTTCGTGTCCGGATTCGGCGGCTGTCTCAAGGTGTTTCAGGGCGGCTGTGCCGCGGCCATGGGAGGCGGCTGCTTCGTTTTCCACCCTGCCGGCTCGCACCAGAGCTTCGCCAAGTTTGAGTTGGATGGTGTTCCGTGCGGCGGCATTGCCGGCGAACTCGCGGAGGGCGGTTTCAAGGGGGGCAATAGCCAGATCAGGGAGGTGATCGGCCAGAGCCGCGAGGCCCTTTTGGTAGGACGGGTTCTTCTGCAGGCCGGTATCCGCTTGTGCCGGGAGCAAGGGCGGACACAAGGCCAGCGCGAGGAACAGGACGGCGGGACGGGGCACGGCAGCAGTATAGTGCATTGGCCGCCGATTGCCAGAGCGGATCAGACCGTGCCGAACGAGCGGTCACCGGCATCGCCCAGCCCGGGGCAGATATAGCCTTGCTCGTTGAGACAGCGATCGAGGGCTGCCGTGTAGACGGGCACATCAGGATGGGCGGACCGGAAGGCTTCTCCTCCTTCAGGTGCTGCAATCACGCAGGCGAAGCGCAGGCGCGACGCGCCCTGTTCCTTGAGAAGTCGCACCACTTCGATAGCGCTTCCACCGGTGGCCAGCATGGGATCGAGGACGATCGTGTCGGAGTCAGAAAAATCAACGGGAGCATTCGGGTAGTAGACCTCCGGCTCAAGGGTTTCGTGGTTTCGGCGCAATCCGATGTGGGCCACAATGGCCTCGGGAAGGAGTTCGAGAAAACCCTCTGCCAGGCTGAGGCCGGCCCGCAGGACTGGAACGATTATGAGGGGACGGACGAGGCGTCGGCCTTCTGTGTGCTCGAGGGGCGTTTGGACGGGAGTGGGGATGGTATCCAGCTGGGCAGTGACCTGAG
>DMYM01000033.1 GCA_003483645.1 Verrucomicrobiales bacterium | reverse complement strand
CTGACCCTGTCCCTGTCCCTGTCCTTGGCCCTCACCTGGACTCAGTCCTGCCTGGGCCAGCGAAAGAGCGGCCGCCGCTTGTGAAAGGGATGCCTGCGCGGCCTGTGATTCCGATTGGGAATTGGAGGGATTGCCGGCATTGGCCTGCGCCGCCGCATCGGCCAGGGATTGCTGGGCGGACTGCAGGGCGGACTGGGCTCCCAGGGGCAACGACCCCTGCGAACCGGAAGCGAGTGGACTGACCTCACTGTTCGCAGCCTGCAACGGACTGGCGGCTGGCTGCGTACCGGCGCCCAGGGCTTCGGCCAGTTCCTGAATTTCGCCCTGCTCCCGGGCCTGGGCGGCTGTGCCCTGCTCCCCACCAAGGGCCTCCCCGGCCTTCTGCATCTCGCCGATCGCACCCGCCAGGTTTCCCTCTCCCAGTTGCTGGGCGGCCTGGGCGGCAGCCGGTTGCGCCTGGCCGGCCGCTTCCGCCGTGGCAGGACTGCCGGATTCCTGCGCCGCTTGCTGCAGCGCATCGGCAAGTTCTTCCTGCCTGGCCTGGAGTTCCTGGAGTGCTCCCGCGTTCGGCTCCAGTTGGGCCAGCGCCTCCGAAACCTGCTCCTGCGCTTCCTCTATTGCCGCCAGCGCCTCTTCCAGCGAAGCCTGGTCTGATCCCGGGGCTTCCCCGAGCTGCTTCTGCAGCTCTGCGATCTTCTCGTCGAGCTTCTCCCGTGCAGCCTGCAACGACTCCAGCGCTTCGCCCTGCTGGGGCTGGGCGGCCAACGGATTGGTCTGTTCCAGGTTCCCCTCTGCCGCCTCCATCGCTTCCGCAGCCTGGCCGAGATCCTGAGCCGCCTCGGGAGCAGGGCTTTGCGTCTCGTTCTGCAACTGGCTGGTCTGCTCCCCAAGCTGATCCTGACGCTCGGCCAACTTGTCGGAAGTCGCTTCCGCAGGCTCGGCCACTTCATCGATGGTGTCCTTCTGGACTTCCTGCTGCCCGGCAATGACCTCATCGAGCTTCTCCCGGATCTCCTGCAGGGCTTCAAGGTCTTCCCTGGCCTGTTCCAGTTCCGCAATCTGCTCCTGCAACTGGTCCTCCGCCTGCTCCAGCGCATCGAGAGCGGCCTGCTGGGCCAGGGGATCGTTCTCCCCCTTCGCCAGGGCCTGCTGTGAGGCCTCCATCTGCTCGGCCGCCTCCCCGATAGATCGCGCTGCTTCCGGAGCAGGCGACTGGGCCTCCCGCGCCACCTTCCCGGCCTGCTCCTGCAGGTCCTCCTGTGCGGCAGCCTGCTCCTCCTTCAGTTGGTCCGTGTCCCCTGCCTGCTCCGCCTGGGCGCTCTCCGCCTTGATCGTCTTCTCTCCCTCCTTGAGATCCTGGACCTTCTCCAGGAGTTCCTTGAGGTGCTCGAGCTTGTCGAGGGGCACTTCCTCCACAAATTCTGCCTCCTCGATCTCCGCAAGCAGTTCCTCCCGGGCTTTCTCCAGGGCCGCCAGGGCCATCTTCTCGGGCGGCAGGGCCGCTTCCTTGCGCGCCTCCGGCGAAGCGCTCTGTCCCAGCGCGGCCCGGGCTTCCTGCATCGGCGCGATCGATCCGGACAGGGCATCTGCCACCTCGGGAACAAGCTCGGAAAGCTCCTGCCGCAGGAAATCCGTGCGGTCCACCAACTCCGCCTGGTCCCGCTGCAACCGCTCCGCCCGACGCTCATCGCTAACCTCCGGTCCATCCAGCCCCATCCGTTCACGCGCTCTCTCAACCTCCTTCTCCAGACGGCGCTGCACATTCTCAATCAAGTTCGTGAGAGCGACCTGCTGCTCGGGACGGGCGTGTTCCAGACGCCGCTCCAGGTCGGTGATCTGTTTCTCCAGGACCTGGACCCGTTCGTTCTTGAGGACCAGTTCCTCTGCCTCGGCCCGCTCCCGGTTATCCAGGTCCCCGGTCTTTCCGATGACCTCCTTCTCTCCCCGAATCAGTTCGTCAAGTTTCTCCAGACCGGCGAGGAGCCTGTCGAGCGGATCGCGATCCGGTTGCAGGATCATGACCAGGCGCCACAGGGTGTCGCGCGCGCTCTTCTGGTAGCCGGCCGCGCTCATCAACCGATCGCTCTTGAGATCGAGAAAGGCCGATTGCAGGGCCGCCGTCAGCTTGTGCTCCGCCACGAAGGCAAGAGCGTCCCCGGGGCGGTTCTCCAGCGAGCCCTCGAAGGACTTCTGCATGTTCGCCAGCGCGGAAAGAACCAAGCTGACTTCCTTCTGCAGCGCTTCCTGTTCGGTTTCCTGCAGGCGCCGCGAAATCGCAAAGTCATTCTGCCGGCGGGCCGCCGAGGGCTTCCGCGATGCCGTGATCAGTGCCACCGCCTCATGCAGGTTGGCTGATTGCCGGTCCCCAAGGACCTGCACCCGCTCGGCCAGTTGATAGAGCGCGAGCTGACGCTGGTACTCCAGAAGAACCTGACGCATCTGATAGGAGGCCGACTTCTGGCCGACATAGGCACTGAGGGCCCTGGCTCTCCTGCCCGTCCTGTCCTCCCCGGTGCGGGCGGCATTGAGCTGGCTCACGATCTCCGGCATGAGTTCACCCGAAACATTGCCCATGACCTTCTGGATGCCCTCCAGGATCTCCACATCGGTGCCTTCCAGCCCATTGCGCCCAAACTCGTCCACCAGTTCAGCGAGCAGGGCCGCACTGTCCGCAGTCGAGTTGCCGATTCGTTGCTGGCTCTGCTCCTGCCTGAGGAGGGAGGTTTCCGCCAGAACGGTCCAGGGAACGAGGAAAACGCAGAATCCCGCGATCACTCGTCTGCTCCAGCTGAAAACCTTGGCATCCATTCTTCTGGCTTCCTCCCTATTCCTTCCTGTTGTCCCCGGAGGCATCTGGCTCCGCCGGGGTGCGCTGGGCGCGAATCCACTCGGCGAGGGCGGTATTGAGGCGTTCCTGGTCATCGGTAGCTCGATCGATCCGCCCGAGCGAATCTCCCACCCGGCTTAGCAGATCATCGCGCTTTTCGCGAGGGGTAACAACCCTGAGAATCCGGACAGCACTCTTTCCCTGTTCCGTCGTGTCATTCTGGTCATCCGCCTCGATCCAGAATTCCAGTTCATCGCCCACTTGAAGAGGCGGTTCAATCTGACCCAGCTCCCAATCGAAGAGTTCGGCCACCTTCCTGGCACCCCGCTCAGCAATGGGCAAATCAAGGGCTCCCACCTCGCCCTCGGCACCCACTTTGTAGGTCAGGACCAGTTTCTCGATCCCAAACCGATCTTCCGCTTCGTAGCCCACCAGGACCCGGGCCCGGGCCGTGACAAGTTCACGCTGGCGCGATGGCTTCACAATCCGCACCTTGGGAGGTTCATCACTGAGGACATCAACCCGGTAGACCGTCGCGTCCCGTGAAGCCATCTCCTCGGCATCCAGAAGTTCAACCGTGAAGCCATTCAACCCCGCTTCCACCTCCACCACGGCATGGAGGACGCGAGGATCCTGCCGATCCACGATTGCCTCCACCGCATTCTTCTCTCCAACTCCCAGCAGGCGCACCGTCCCCCGCTTGAGCGGTTGATTGGCGGTAATCTTGAGAGAGAGCTCACTGGAAGGATAGAGAAGAAACTCGCCGGGCCGATGAGTGCTGGGCGGCAGTTTCATGTAAGCGGGATAATTCTGTTTCCCCACCAGTTCCACCACGGATGGTCGCGGAAGGGCGCGCACCGACTCCCGCCTGCTTCGCCCGTCATTGACCACGACCTGGAAGGTGAAGGATTCCTGCACGTTCTCCAGGGTGGCCACATAGCGGTTATCCCCGCCGCCTCGCTCCATGCGAACCTTCTGCCGGCGACCAGATGGATAGCGGATCCGAAGCGACCCCTCCTCCGGTTCATGACCCTCCACCCCGGCTTCCACCTTCACGCTATCTCCAATCCCGATCTTGAGATCCCGCGAAGTCCAGACCACCCGCGTGGCGCGCGGAACGGGCAAATCGGAAAGAAAGGCCCGCTTCAGCAGGTCCTCGGTAATCGTTCCCCCGGCGTAGTAGCCTCCACCCGCCAGACCCACCAGGAGCAGCAGGACCAGGAGGGCGCGTTTCAACGACCGGGTGCTCACCACCTCGGTGAGTCTCATTGGCCTGGCGAAGTCTTCGGTCTCTTCCACCATGCGCTCCACCATCTCCCGGGCTCCCTCTCCCGGCACGGTTGCCTTGCCCCGGGCGAACTGGACCGAGGCAATGAGGCGGCTCCGGAAACCCGGTTCGCTTTCCTCCACCATGAGGGCCAAGGTCTCCTCGTCCCGCTGTTGCGTCGACAGTGCTGCCAGAGCCCGGAGGAGCAAACCTGCCGCCAGAACTCCCAGGCCGATGAGCACTCCCGTTCGCGCGTCGAGAGGAAGATCCACCACCCAGTCCACGGCCAGGAACAGGCCAAGTCCCAGAAGGGTTCCGCTGATCGCCACCGCCATCCGCCGCACGAATTCCACCCGCACCAGCTTCCAGCGCACCGCCGCCAGCTTCCGGCGGAGCCTGGCTCCCAGTTCGTCGGGGAGGGCAGTCGATGATGATGGCGGCAGATCGCTCATTTACTTCAATTCGGAAACCTTGCGGACGATCCATTCGATCGTGATGAACAGGATGAGAAGTCCAAAGAACAGGGGCGAAGACCAGAGGTCGACTTCCTTGAAACTGGTAAGGCGGGCCGTGCGCCTGGTGAGGGCCGCCGGCAACTCGTCAAGTTGGGCAAGCGGCAGGTAGGCTCCACCGGTCTGCCTGGCCAGGTCGCGAAGGAGTGGCTCGTTCAACGCCGCCCGGGCATACTCCCGATTATCGTCAATTACCGTGTAGTCGAGGGTGGCGACCTTGTCTCCAGGCAGGGCCAGACGGTAGTTGCCGGGAGGGCCCGCGGCCAACTCGGCCCGATAGATCCCGGGCTGACCCGGGATGGCGCGCAGGGTCACCTCCTGGCGCCGATCCGGATTGTCCCCCACCGCCAGCACGGCCTGAACCACTTCATCCTCCCGGGGCTCCCAGCTGGCGGTAAAGAGCCGCGCGTAAATCCTGACCCGGTCACCTTGCCGGAAACGCCGGCCATTGGCTTTCAGGTTCACCCGGGGCACTTCGGTGAGAAGGCGGGCTCCCGCCATGCGCTGGATGATCTGCCCCCAGAGAATCGTATGGTAACGGTCCCCCACATTGCGACGGAAGCGCCAGAAATTGTCGGTGCCGACGAAGAGGACTTCTCCTGCCCCATAGCGATGCAGCGCCACCACCGGTGTGGTCTCCGACCTGGAGGCGGGATCGGGCCGGGTGAGCAGGACTTCCGCGGCCGGCTTTGCCCGCTCCACGCGCGCAGTCCAGTAGATCGGCGGGGGGCGCCCCCAGAGCGCTTCGCTCACTCCGGAATCATCCCCAAGGCGCAACATCACACTTTCCCGGCCCGCCGGGGTGAGACTGAGCCGGAGAGGCCGCACGGACGACGTCCTGGAGGAACTGATGGCCCTCCCCGCCAGTTCCACCGGAAGCAACTGCTCCAGTTCTGTCCGTCCGAATGCCGAGGGCATGAAGCGCTTGCCGGCAATCACGACCAGAGCTCCGCCCGCACTGGAGACATAGTCACCCAGCAGGGAGAGCCGTCCCTCGGTGAGAAAGCGCGGGTCTATGTCACCCAGCAGGACGAGATCGAAATCGAAGAGGTCTTCCGCGCGCACCGGGAACTCCCCGAGGTATGGACTTCCAGGCGCGCGGGCGATCTCACGGTCTCCCTCGAAGAGGAAACAGGAAAGCTCCACCCGCTGTTCCCGCAACAACATCGCTTCCAGGTACTTGAACTCCCAGCGGGGGGCCTGGTCGAGGAGGAGGACCTTGAGTCGACGGTCCACCACGCGCAGGGCAGCGCGCCCGGTGTTGTTTTCCGCCAGCACTTCGCCCGTGCCGTCAGCCTCGAATCTCGCTTCCAGGACGTATTCACCCACCCGCTTGGGCACGAAGAGGGTGGTAATGTCCCGTGGACCGTCCTCCTCAATACTCACTTCCTCCTCCGCCACGTCCACTCCGGCCAGCGAGAAAATCACGCGCCCGCTCCCACCTTTCATTCCCTGCGTCCGCAACTTCACCGTCACCGGAACGGCATCATCTGCCAGCAGAACCTCGCGCACCTCCACCCCTTCGACCGCGACATCGCGAGCCTCCAGATCACCCACCCCGACGGCATAGACCGGAACTCCGGCTTCCTTCAATTCCTGTGCGGCTGCTCCAAGCGGCACCCCGCTGTTCTGGCCCCCGTCGGTGATCATCAGGAATCCGGCCAGGGAG
>DMYM01000523.1:4649-8678 GCA_003483645.1 Verrucomicrobiales bacterium | reverse complement strand
TTCTCTACCTCATCGATACGGCCATTGATACTTCCAGCGCTTTTTTCGACGACAATCCCAACCTTGAAATCGGTGAGTCCATCCTGGTGCGGGGCACCGGCGATCCCCCTGCCTCGGGGCTTGGTCTCGGTGGTTATGATCCGGCTACGGCTGCCCATGGGACCGAGATGCTCAGCATGATTGCAGGCCCCACCTATGGCGCGGCCCAGGGGACACCCATCAAGGTAGTCAGTTACAATATCTATCCCGACGGAGCCACCACCAACATCAGCACACTCATCGAGGCGATCAATCTGGCCAACACCCACAAGAACCTCAATCACCTCCATGACCCCGCGGCCTTCTGCATCGCGAGCAGCGCGGACACGCCCGGGCCCAGCCCTGCCAGCCTGGAGAGCGCCATCGACTACACTCTCGACAATGTCTATGCCACCGTCCTCGTTTCAGCGGGCAACGGCCCCGGCTCCGCCTCGGACTACACCCCATCCGATCTCGGCAGTAAAAATGGTGTGCTCTGCGTGGGAGCCATCGATGCCAACAACCCTCCCCTGCAGGTCGAGCATACTCGCGGCCCCAATGGGGTGGATCTCTGGGCCCCCGGCGAGATGGTGGCCGCCGCGGACGTGGAGGGAAACCCCACCGCCATGACCGGGACGAGCGCCTCCACCGCCCTCGCCACCGGAGCGGCCCTGATCTATCTCAGTGCCAATCCGGTCCTGACCCCCTCCCAGATTGAGATTGCCATGAAAAACAGCGCACAGGAGGTCGTTCCGAACCAGAAGATCGTTTACATCCCCAGCCCCGCGGATGCCTCCGCTGCAAATGCCCTCAATCACATGGACTACGACGACTGGGCCTACTGGTATGAACTGGACTCGAACGGGGTAAACAACGGAACGGACACCGACGAAGACGGGGACGGCTGGACAGACAAGGAGGAGTACTTCTTCCTGGGATCCGATCCCACATCGCCGGCAGGATACCGGACCCCGATCCTGCAAATGGTGGCAAGCTCCCAATCCTCGGCCTCCTTCGAGTTTCCGCTCTCCTGTTTTCTCTATCAACCGTCCGCCCTGTCCAGTCCCTTCGAATTGCGGGACGGTTCCACCCTGTCCATCCAACGGAGCCCGGATCTCAAGAACTGGATCGACTGCACCAGCGAGGTCCTGGACCTGCAAGAGGCAGGCGATGAAGGGCTGGCCGTGACCATCAGTTTCGGCATCGCCATCGATCCGATGGTGAAAACCAAATGCTTCTACCAAATTCTTGTCGACCAGTAGGACCCTGCATGCGGGAAGTCCTCGCGACGTTACGCAGGACACTCCCCGTGCTGGTTGCTGCCCTTGCCATCCCGGTCGCCCCGGCGGAGGAACCACCTGGAGTGGAGGAACTTCTCGCCCAGGGCCGGTTCGAGGAGGCCCTGCCTACGCTTGCACGGCTGGAACAGGAATGGAGCCGGGAAGTCCGCGACAACGACACGCCGGAGACCCGTTTGAACTGGGCCCTTTCTCTGCAGGGCCGCGGGAGCGCGGAGGCACGGCTCCAGCGATTTGACGAGGCCCTCGACCACCTCCGGCAAGCCCGTGAACTGGCCGTCGAGGGGCAATTCGGCCCCGAATTCCTGGCCGGGATCCTCGACGAGCTCGGACGGGCCGAGGGCAAGGCCGGCTTCTACGATCAGGCCGAGCAGTCCCTCCTCCAGGCCATCGAGGAACACCGGAAACTCGAACCCGCCGCACGGGAACCGTGGCTCTCTGCCAGCCAGAACCACCTGGGCCTCGTCTATCTCACCACCGGTCGCTACGAGGAGGCCGGGCGGATCTTCCACGAGACCCTCGGGCAGGCTGGGGAAAACAGCGATGCCCTTCGTTTCCAGCACGAGTGCCTCGGCAGGTACTTTTACGTGATGCGGAGCTACGCCAAGGCCGCCGAGCATCTGGAGGAGGCCCGGGGGCACGCCCTCTCCACCGGGGACAGGAGAAAGGAACACCCGGAAGTGATCAGTCTCACCGGACAGATCGGCCTCGCCCTCCTGCGCCTCGGACCTGAATCCCGTGACCTGGCCCACCACTACCTCCTGGAGGCTGCCAATCTCACGAGGGAACTGGGAAGATCCCGGGTAAACAACCTCACCCTGGCCTCGCACCTCTCCAATCTCGGGTCCCTTGAACTGGAAGCCGGGGGCAATGAGAAAGCCCGCGCCCTCTTCCAGGAGGCCCTCACCATCTCCCGGGAACTGCTCGGAGATGACACCCCCTCGCTGGCCCCCTACTACACCAACCTGGGCTTCGCGAACCAGCAGCTGGGGAACTACCAGGAGGCCCGTAGCTCTTATCGAAGATCCGCGGATCTCTACCGGGCTTCCGTCGGCACTCGTCACCAGGCCTACGTCGAAGCTGAACTCAACTATCTTGAGAGCCTCTTCCTCTCGACCACCTCCACTGAAGAAACCACGACCGAGACCAAGAAGCTCACCGCCCAGGCTCTCGAGCTCTTCGATGACATCATCGCCTTCGGCACCGAGCGTCAGCGTCTGAACTGGTTGCGCGAAAACCACCTTCTCACCCTTCCCTGCTCGCTCGGCAATGACGCCGCCTTCATTGCAGACACCGTCCTGCGAACGAAGGCCCGCATAATCGACAGCCTCCTCTCCGAACAACAGGAGGCCTCCCGGGACCCGGAACTCGCCCAGCTGCGCGGAAGGTTTGAGCGCAAGCAGCGGGAGCTCGATGACCTCCTCTTTCGCAACGAGGACCAGGATAAGATCAGCTCTGTTCACGAAGAGATCACCGCCCTCGAAGCGCGGCTCAGAAGCGCCCGGGGGGGAGCACCCACAACCTCCGCCAGGACCACCTGGAAAGATGTCCAGGATACCCTGCCGCCCGGGGCCGCCTTTGTCGACTACGTGCGTTATGCCGACCTCAACGAGCCCGGAACAAGTGGTCTCTCCTACGGTGCCATCCTTATTCTGCCGGAAGGTGAACCCAGGTGGGTTCCCCTCGGCACCGATAAGGACCTCACCATCTGGCTGGGCGTCCTCAAGGATCGCCTGCAATACCGCAGCTACCTCCTCAGTTCGCACAGTTCCGCCTCACCCCCGGCCCTGCGCATGAGCTCCGCTCTCCACCGCCTGCACAACCTTTTCTGGGCTCCGGTCGCTGCTCATCTCCCCGAAGGAACGGATACGGTAGGGATCTCCCCGGATGCCGGCCTCAACTTCATCTCCTTTGCCGTTCTCCTCGACGACCAGGAACGATTCCTCGCCGACAAATTCCGGCAATTGGCCTACTACGCCAGTGCGCGGGATCTCCTGGTCCAGGACCAGCGTCCCTCCCTGCAGGATGGACCCTGGACTGTCATTGCGGTGCCCGAATTCGAAGAGCACGAACGTGCGGCAGAGAAAGAGACGGAGACGACCGATGAGCTCAGCAAGGTTGTGATGAAGAGCATCGAGGGCTTTGCCAACATTCCGGGTGTGCTGGAGGAACTGAAACTTCTCCAGAAGATCATGCCGGCCGGATCCGACGAAACGAATCTGATCAACGCCAACGAGCAGGACGTCCGCGGATTATCGGGCAGTCCCGTTGTCCTTCATCTCGCCACCCACGCCTTTCTCCTGCCCCCGGCGGAGGAAACCGCCTCCAACGAATTGCAGGACTACCACCAGGCACCCGATCACTTCTACCGAAGTGGCCTGGTCCTCGCCGAGGCCAAGCGGGCCCATGCCGCCCGCGCCCGCGGGATCGAGGTGCCCTTCGACCGGGACGGCGTCCTCTTCTCCCACGAAGTGAAGAACCTCCCCCTCCAGAACACCCGCCTGGTCACCCTCTCCTCCTGCGATTCCGGGCTGGGGGAATCCGTGCGTGGTGATGGGGTGCTGGGGCTCCGCCGGGGATTCACCCTCGCGGGCAGCTCCGCCATCCTCCTCAGCCTCTGGCCGGTATCCGATGACAGCACGCCCGACTTCATGAAGCGCATGTACCAGCTCTCCCTCGCCACCGACCGCATTGGACAATCGCTCTGGGAAAC
>DMYM01000523.1:0-4339 GCA_003483645.1 Verrucomicrobiales bacterium | reverse complement strand
TGGACAATCGCTCTGGGAAACCCAGCGACGCAGCCTGGCCGGGGTCGATCCAGCCGATGATGCCGCAATGGAGGAAGCCGTCCTCCGTTATGGCTGTTTTGTCCTGTGCCAGCGCGGGCCCCTCCAGACGGCGGTCGAGATGCCGGAGATCAGGGAGCCCTCAAGGATGAGATGGGCCCTGGCCCTGGGAGTGGCCGGTGTAGTCGTATTCGCGGCGACCAGAAAATGGAGAAAAGGGCAGGTGGCATAAGCTGCACGGCCCCGGGTCCGCTCCGTGGCGATTAACCAGAACTTGAAACCTGAAACCTGAAGCGGGAGACTGCCGCCATGTTCCGCCTCTACCGGACAGCTTCCGGAATCCACCTTGAACACGAAGGCGAGCGGCGTGATGCCAGCCTCTCTCTCGATGACGTTTTCCGAGCATCCGAACCCGTCACCCTTCTCCAACAGGCCTGGGAGGCAGCTCCCCCCGGCGAAATACGGTCCACTCAACTGCTCGCCCCCCTCGGCTCCCAGGAAGTGTGGGCCGCTGGAGTAACCTACTACCGCAGTCGCACCGCCCGCATGGAAGAAAGTGAGGAAGCCGGCGGAGACCGGTTCTACGATCTCGTCTACGATGCCGAACGCCCCGAGCTCTTTTTCAAGGCCACCTCCCGCCGGGTTCGAGGGCCCGGCGAAACTGTCGGGATCCGCTCCGATTCGAACTGGGATGTCCCCGAACCCGAACTCACCCTTGCCATCAACCGCGATGGTAAGGTCTTCGGGGCCACCGTCGGTAACGACATGAGTTCGCGCTCCATCGAAGGAGAAAATCCCCTCTATCTTCCCCAGGCCAAGGTCTACACCGGCTCGACAGCCCTCGGCCCCTGCCTCCTGGTTGGCAGCCTCCCCGGCCCGGAGGACGAAATCGTGCTCAGCATTTCGAGGGACGGTGGCGAGGTCTTCAGGGGGGCAACCTCTCTCTCGCAACTCAAGCGCAGCTATGATGAACTGGCTGGCTTCCTCTTCCGTGAGAACGATTTTCCCGATGGGGCCTTTCTCATGACCGGAACCGGCATCGTCCCCGATCATCCCTTCACGCTCCGGACGGGCGATGTCGTCCGGATCTCGATCGACGGAATCGGAACCTTGGAGAACCCGGTTGCCCTCGCCAGCACCCTTTAGTCATGAAGGGTAGAGATGGGTGGCTATTTGTCAGCCCTTCGTGCACATTAGGGCAGGAGACCCCATTACTTGGCTTCGCCGCCGTGAAGACCGGGTGAATGGGCGCCAATCCTCCGCCCACAGATTCATCACATTAACCAGGGGGGATTCACCAGTCCGACCTTTCCGTGGCGAAGCGAGGCAGGAACAGAGCCTTCTCGCTTTCAACTTCCTGACCTTCGACTTGCCGACTCTCTTCCATGCCCAATCCCATCCTTGATTCCGCCTCTGCGGATATTTTCACCATCCGGACCACCGCCTCCGGCCCTACGGGAGCGCTTCCCTTCACCGGGTCATTCCTGCAGGACTCTCCAAGCGGTGATGTTTTCGGTTGGACGCAGGACGCCGGGATGGGATGGGATCCCTCCGAGCTGGGCAGTCCCGAGTTCCTCATGCTCTCCACCTCGGGAGGCATCCGCAATCCGGACGGCACCCCCGTCGCACTCGGCCTGCATACCGGACACTGGGAAGTGTCCCTTCTCATGGAAGAGGCCGCCGGTGTCTTCAAGGCCAACGGCGCAGTCCCCTTCGCGGTCTTCTGCAGCGATCCCTGCGACGGCCGCTCGCAGGGCACCACCGGCATGTTCGATTCCCTGGCCTATCGCAATGATGCTGCCGTCGTTCTGCGGCGCCTCACCCGCTCCCTGCCCACCGCCAGGGGCATGATGGGAGTGGCAACCTGCGACAAGGGCCTGCCCGCCATGATGATGGCCCTGGCTGGAAACGGCCACCTTCCCGGCATCCTCGTTCCCGGCGGGGTGACCCTCCTCTCCGAGGACGGAGAAGACCTCGCCAAGGTGCAATCGGTGGGCGCGCGCTTCGCACACAGCGAGATCGAGCTCCAGACGGCCTCCGAGACGGCCTGCCGGTCGTGCGGGTCACCGGGCGGAGGCTGCCAGTTCCTGGGAACGGCCGCCACCACCCAGGTGGTGGCTGAAGCGCTGGGCATGACCCTGCCCCACGCCGCTCTCGCACCCAGCGGATCGGAAGTCTGGCGCGACATGGCCCGCCGTTCTGCCCTCGCCCTGATGGAGATGACCCGCAACGGGATTCCGCTATCCTCCATCCTGACCGAGGCCTCCCTCCACAACGCCCTCGTCCTGCACGCCGCCTTCGGTGGATCGACCAACCTCATCCTCCACATTCCCGCCATTGCCCATGCGGCAGGCTTGCCCAGGCCCACCGTGGACGACTGGCAACGCATCAACCAGAAAGTCCCGCGCCTTGTGGACGCCCTGCCCAACGGTCCCCACGGCTACGCCACCGTGCAGGTCTTCCTCGCCGGGGGCGTCCCCGAAGTCATGCTCCACCTCCGCGATCACGGACTGCTCGAACTCGATGCGCCCACCGTGTCGGGGCAGACCATCGGAGAGAACCTGGCCTGGTGGGAACAGTCGGAACGCCGACGCCTCTTCCGGGACAAGCTGACCACTCTCGACGGAATCGACGCCCACGATGTCATTCGTCCCCCGGAGAATTCCTTTCCCAGCACGGTCACCTTCCTCCAGGGAAACCTCGTTCCCGATGGTGCGGTGGTGAAGAGCACCGCCATCGCTCCCGACCTGCTGGACGAGGACGGCGTCTTTATCCACGAGGGACCGGCCCGCGTCTTCATCTCCGAGGAAGCCGCCATCGCGGCCCTGAAATCGACGGATGGTGACCGGGTGCAGGAGGGCGAAGTGCTCGTCCTGGCCGGACTGGGTCCCCTCGGGGCCGGCATGCCGGAGACCTACCAGGTCACCTCCACCCTGCGTTATTCCTCGGTGGGCAAGAACCTGGCGGTCCTCACCGACGGGCGCTTCTCGGGAGTTTCCACCGGACCCTGTCTCGGACATGCCTCGCCGGAGGCCCTCGCCGGAGGTCCCCTCGGCCAGCTCCGCGACGGCGATCCCATCCGCATCCACATTGACACCCGGAAACTGGTGGGCACTGCCGAATTCGTCGGCGACCTCGACGACTTCCTTGCCCGGCCTGCCCATCCCGACCTCGCCCCCGATCCGCGTCTCCCCGCCGACACGCGCCTCTGGGCCGCCCTCCAGAACGCCTCGGGCGGTTCCTGGGGCGGGTGCGTCTATGACGTGGACGAGATCATCAAACGCCTCTGAGCGGTAACCCGTGCAGGCTGCATCCGCGGCGTTCACTTGCCGTCGGTCCCGGCGGGCCGGTAAAACCAGCTGGGAAAGGGCGCACCCTTTCCGCCGTCGATCCTGCGGTGATGAAACTGCCGTCCCCGGTCCTCCAGCAACGGAATGGACATCCCCGCGGTGGCCGCCAGGTGAGCAAAGAGACGCTTGTTCATCTCCTCCACCTCCACGGTGTAGGCCGGATCATTGATCAGGTTCTTCTGCTCGCGGGGATCGTTCTTGAGATCGAAGAGCTCATCCACGTCCCATACCCCGTGATAGCGGATGTACTTGAAGCGTTCTCCCCGCAGTGCATGCACCGTGGGCGTCTGCGGATAATTGCGCTCCCAGTAGTACTCGTAGAGCAATTCCCGGCGCCAGGAGGGCTTCTCCCCAGACGGCTCCCGGCGCGCAAGAGGCAGGAAGTTGCTGCCATCCATGAACTTGGGCGAAGCAATTCCTGCCGCAGCCAGGAGGGTTGGAGCCACATCAATATTGGCTACCAGCTCCGGCACTTTCGTCCCCGCCCGCAGGACCCCGGGCCAGCGGGCGATCATGGGAATCCGCATGGACTCCTCGTAGGCGCAACGCTTGTCGATCAGGCCATGCTCGCCGAAGAGAAACCCATTATCGCCCAGGTAGAGAACCAGCGTGTTGTCCAGCACACCCTTGTCGTCCATCGCATTGACCAGTTTTCCCACGCTCTCGTCCACCGCAAGGAGCGTCTCGCAATAGCGCTTGTAGTACTTCTCAAGGTCGAGGTTCATGTAGTAGGCAAATTCCACCCCGTGGCGTGAGTTGCGCTGGTTCTTCACCCAGCGGGGAACATCGCGGAAGGCCTCCGGTTTTTCCACCCAGGTCACCGGCGGCCGGAAGGGGGCCTTCTCGTAGCTGAAGGCATGGCGATTGGGCGGAAGGAAGTCCGCATGCGCCGCCTTGTGGGACACGTAGAGGAACCAGGGCTTGCCATCGACCCCACCTTCGCGCTCCGCATCAATCCGCGGCTGCAGCCA
>DMYM01000224.1 GCA_003483645.1 Verrucomicrobiales bacterium | reverse complement strand
ACCGGAGAGGAGTCACTCGAGAGGAACCTGCTTGTGCCGGACTCCAAGAGATACTGGTGCTACCGGTGCAAGGCACATAATGAATTTGATCACCTCACTTGGAGAACCTACAGGGCCAACAGTGATGATACGTATGAGAAGATGAGTTGTGTGCGTTGTCAGTCTTCGATGTTCAATCCAGCCAGGACCAAACCGGTGATGGTTGGTCTTCTGGGGTTCACCTTGGTGGCGCTAATCGTCGGGATTGTACTTGGAGGTGACTTCGTGGCACCTTCCCTGCTTTTTGCCGCCTTTTCCGGATTGATCGGATTCATGATGCTCTACTACATGAATCTCTGGTGGTCCTGGTCCCGGCGGCAGAGATCAAAATCGGCTGAACAGCTTGAGCAGGAGGGCAGGCAGTATATTGTCTTGATTGAGAAGGAACAAAAATGAGCTTGTCCCAGAAAGCGCCAGTGAGGGTGAGGTTCGCTTCCGTGGTGGTGGCGCTGTTGGGTCTGTCCGCCGGGGCATGGGCTGATGTGGTGACCACCACCAAGGGGGAGACGAGAAAAGGGACGGTTATTTTTCAGGGCGGCGACGCCGTCGAGGTGGTGAGCGAGGCTGGTGAAAGGGCGCGTATTGCGCTGACAGACCTTGCCTCCCTGGATCTCAAGGGCGAGGACCAGCAGTGGCGCATCGGTGGAACCGGAGTACTTACCACAAATGGCAGTTTCCTGGCCCGGGCGGCGGTGAAGATGGACGGGAGGGTAGTGACCTTCGCACAGCAGGATGAAACCCTGCTGCTGACCAGGCAGAATACCACCGCCCTTTTCTTTCAGCCCCTGCGATCGCGGGACGCCGAGGCGCTGCGTTTCGACCGGCAGGGCGTTTTCCTGCGTGATGGAGATTTCATGGAAGGTCGCGTGGTCGGATTGGCGGAGGGGCGGGTGACCGTCGAATCCCTCCTTCTGGGGCGGAAGTCCTTTTCGGTGCAGACGGAAGCGATGGCAGTGGTCCTGCGGGCGCCCGTGACCGGGGCGTTGGAGGGTTGGTCGCTCTTCCTGGCCGATGGGTCGCGATTGCGGTGCAGGGAGATCCTCCTCGCAGAGGGTGGCGTTATCCTGCAGCACTCGCCCTATCGTGACTATCGCATAGGGAGGGACGAGTTGGGGGAGGTCCGCCGGGAGGGCGCGCAGCCCCTGATGGAATTATTTCGGGCCCGCTGGCTGTCCCTTGAGCCGGAACGTCCACTGGCTGCGGCAGCCCTGGGCGAGAAGGCCACCACCGCAGAGTTTGCCGGGGCTCTTGCCGGAATGAGTGAGGAACGGACCCGACGGGAAGGAGCCATGAACGAGGCGAAGGCGGAATGGATCCGTGCCCAGCAGATTGCCACCCGCTTGAAGGCCGGTGCCGCCCGTGGGGTAGCCAACGTGGCCCGCATGCAGGCACAGGTGAAGGAGAAGGCCCGGCGGGTGCAGCAGGATGAAAGGATGGTCCAGCGGGCCGCCGAGGACATCGAGAGAAAAATGGAAGCGGTAAAGCAGGCGGAGCAGAAGATCGAGGAAACAAGGAAGAGGCTGGATGCCATTCCACGCGAGGATGCGGCCCAGCGGCGGAACTGGGAACAGCAGGTCCGCAATGCGGAACGGCTAAAGCAGAATGCGGAGCGCATTGTCAACCAGGCGCGTGCCACCCGTCGGCGTCATGAGGCCCGCGTCAAGGCCACCCAGCGCCTGGTGCGCGCGGCGGAAGAACGGGTCGTCCAGACGAAGGCCCAGAAGGAGAAGGACGATACGGCCTCCGAGGAAGCCGGGGAGGCCCTTGGGGCTGCCAAGGCTTCCTATGATCTCGCCACCGCCGACCTGCGCGAGGTGGGAGAGGAACTTCGACGGCTTGAGTTCCTCATCCAGCAGCGGAAGGATGCGGAGAAGGAGTGAAGTTGACTGAGGCCTGACCGGGAGACCGGTCCTTAGGTTCTTGCCCGCGTCCCCCCAGCCGCTAGGTTCGCATTATGAAGAAGCTGGCAATCTTTGTTCTGGCGGGGTTTCTCTCGATTGCGCCCGGCTGGGCGGAAGCAGAGTGGGAGAAACGCCTCGCGATTGCAGAAGGTAACGGGGCGGAAATCTCGGCTTTCGTGAAAACGGCCCGTGAGAAGCATGGCGAGTTTGGTGGGAAAGCGGCGGTTTTCCTCGTGGAAGGCATGTCGGTGGTGGACCTGAAGGGGCTCAAGAGCGAATTCCTGCTGGATAACCTGGGTCTGGCGCTCAAGGCGCGGGAGGAATTTCCCTGGGTCAAGGCTTTGCCGGAGGAGGTCTTTTTCAACGATGTGGTTCCCTACGCCTCTCTCGATGAGACCCGCGAGGCGTGGCGGGCGGACTTCTACAGGAAGTGCGCAGAGCTGGTGAAGGACTGCAGGACGACCACGGAAGCAGCCCAGGCCATCAACAAGGACTTCTTCAAGCTCATCAAGGTGCATTACAACACTGGCCGGAAGGAACCCAACCAGAGTCCCTCGGAGTCGATTGAACTGGGCAAGGCCACCTGCACCGGACTCTCGATCATCATGGTGGACGCCTGTCGTTCGGTGGGCGTGCCCGCCCGGGTGGCCGGGACCGCCCTGTGGAGCAACAAGCGTGGCAATCACACCTGGGTTGAGGTTTACGATTCCGGGACCTGGCACTTCACCGGGGCGGACGAGTACAGCAATGCCGGGTTGAACCGTGCCTGGTTCGTGGGGGATGCTTCCAAGGCCATCGCGGAGGACTGGCGGCATGCGATCTGGGCCACCTCGTGGAAGAAGACGGGGGTGCACTTCCCGATGGTGTGGGATCTCCAGAACCAGGAGGTGGCCGCTGTCAACGTGACCGGGCGGTATGCAAAGGACCAGGGGAAGAAGGCGAAGGAGGCCACCGTCTACCTCCGGTTGCGGGAGAAGCAGGGAGGTGAGCGCCTGGTGGGCACGGTGGAACTGCTCAACAGCAGGGGCAAGGTCCTGGAGACGGTGACCACGAGGGCCGGGACCACTGACCTCAACGACATGCCCGCAGTCAAGATCAGGACCGGGGCGGAGTATCGTCTGCGTGTAAAGCACGGCGAGGAAGTTCGCTGGGAGATCTTCAAGGCGGTGAAGGAGGGGGAGGGAACGATCGACCTGGTCTGGTCCGAACTGGGGAAGGACAGCTTGCATCTCAAGGCGGTCAGGCAGTGGCTGGCTCTCCTGCCGGAAGAGCGTCATCTCTCGGTCCCGGAAGGTGCCCTTTCCAGGAAGGATGCGGGGGAGGCGAGGACGCTGATCTGGCAGACTCTGCGCAAGGAACTGGCGGAAGAGCGTAAGGCAGAGATGGAGGGCAAGGTGGTGAAGGCCGCCGGGAAGGAGATGAAGATCCTGGAGCGCACCTTCGGGAAGGCAGCTGAGGGGAAGCGTTCCCTCTGGATCTCGATGCATGGTGGCGGTGGAGCCCCGGCCCAGGTCAACGACCAGCAATGGCAGAACCAGATCCGGCTCTACGAACCAAAGGAGGGAGTCGTGGTGGCCCCGCGGGCGCCGACCAATACCTGGAACCTCTGGCACCAGGGTCATATGGACGACCTGTTAGACCGCCTGATCGCGAATTTCGTGATAACCCGCGGTGTCGACGCGAACCGCGTTTACCTCATGGGCTACTCGGCGGGGGGCGATGGTGTCTACCAGCTTGCGCCGCGGATGGCGGACCGCTTCGCCTCGGCCGCCATGATGGCGGGTCATCCCAACAATGCCAACCCGCTCGGGCTGCGCAATCTGCCCTTCATGATCTTCATGGGTGGGAAGGATGGGGCCTACGGGCGGAACAGGGTGGCCGCCGAATGGGGAAAGAAACTCGGTGACCTGCGCAAGGGGGATTCCGCGGGCTACGAGCACAAGGTTACGATCTACCCCCAGCATGGGCACTGGATGAATCGTGATGATCGTGAGGCTCTGCCGTGGATGATCACCAGGACGCGCAATCCGTGGCCGAAGAAAGTCGTGTGGCACCAGAGCGGGCGCACGCACGAGCGGTTTTACTGGCTCGCCGTAGCCAGGGGCACGGCGAAGGGCGGGCAGACGGTGGAAGCAGAAGTGAAGGGGCAGGAGATCACCCTTAGTGCGGGTGGCCGGAAGGAGCTCAAGTTGCGCCTGAGCGACCAGTTGCTGGATCTGGACCAGCCGGTGGTGGTGAAGGCGGATGGCCGGGAGGTCTTCCGGGGCAAGGTGGAGCGGGATGTGCAGGCCATCTGGAACTCGCTGCAGGAACGACCGGATGTGAGGGCGGTGGCTACGGCGGAGTTACAGCTGAAGTTTTAGGGGCAAATCGGTGAGCACGGAAAAAGAGAGGGTGCCGCGGAGATATCTCTGCCGACGGGTGAATCGTCCCATTGCCATTGATGGTTCACTATCCGACCCGGGCTGGTCGGATCTGGCGTGGACGGAAAACTTCGTCGATATCACGGGGGCTCCGGAGTTGCGGCCGCGATTCCGCACCCGGTTGAAAATGACCTGGGATGACGACTTCCTTTACGTCGGGGCGGAACTGGAGGAGCCGCATGTGTGGGGAACGATCACGGAGAAGAACGCGGTCATGTTCGAGGACAACGACTTCGAGGTCTTCATCGATCCGGACGGCGACGGGCTCGACTACGCCGAGATCGAGGTGAACCCCCTCAACACGATCTTCGACCTGCTGCTGTCGCGTCCCTGGGCCGACAGCGGTCGCGGGTTCGCCGAGTGGAACCCCGACTTCGTCAGCGCCGTAAGCGTAGACGGCACGCTGAACGACCCCGACGATGTGGATCAGGGCTGGACTGTGGAGGTAGCGCTGCCCTGGGCCGCCCTGGCCACCGACATCCGCGACGTCATGAACGGTCAATCATTGCCGCCAAACGTCGGCGACCGTTGGCGCCTGAATCTTTACCGCTGGGAGCGGCCCCGCGTCGGCACCGACGTGACGGGGGAGGAGCCCAGCGCCTGGAGCCCGGTAGGCGACAACGACTTTCACCGTCCGGATCGCTTCGGCTGGCTGACTTTCGTCGGCGTGCCGACAGCGGTGGAGGCAGAACCGTGGGCGAGAGTGAAGTCGGAGGCGACGGCGTGGTAGGTCCGTTAGACTCAAAGGCAAGCGACCCGCTTCCGGTGGAAGAACGCCCGGTCCCATTCTGCTCCCCATCCGGGTAAATCGGGAGGCGCGATCGTGCCGTCTTCCGGCACTGGTGGCTGAGGCGATGGACGGGGGGTTACAACGCTGTCTGGACGTAACCGCGGACTGAGATGACGATGTTGACGCAGTATGAGGACTACTCGCGAGAGGCCGTTCACGGCATTTTCGCGCCCGAGACCGGAGGCCCCCCACTCACCTGCAGAAGGACACTCTTCATGACGGGTACCAGCAACCGCCTCATCATCAGCAACGACGACGGCTGGATCATGAGCAACATGACTGGCCCCGTCACGCCCGAGACGATCGCCAGCATGATGGTCGACACGTACCCGGGATCGCCCATCGGAGGCATCTCCTGGTGCGTGGGCAACAGCGAGACCTACGAGTTCGAAACCGAAGTCGGAGAGCGCACGGGCGACGGCTACGAGCATTTCGAGACGCCGCGCGAGGAGTGGATGCACCGAAACCTGTACGCCCTCATCGAGTCGGACGGCGGCCCGCTGAGCGAGATCAACCGACAGTTTGCCCAGGCGGGCGTGGACGTGTTCCCGTCGATGCGGATGAACAGCCACTACGAGATCGACTACGCTTCACCGGGCCACGGAAAATTCCGCCGTGAGCACCCGGACTGGCTCATCGGCCAACCCTATGAGGAAATCCCCTTCCCAACGGTGGAGAATGCGATCGCCCGCGGATTGGATTACAAGTTCCCAGGCGTCCGCGAGCACATCCTGAGTGTTGTCATCGAGCTGATCGAGCGCTTCGACGTGGCCGGCATCGAGCTCGACTACTTCCGACATCCGGCTTTCTTCCGCGTCGAGGAGGCCTACTCGAACCGCTACCTCATGACCGACTTTGTCCGCCAGATACGCCAGCGTCTGGACGAGGTGGGCAAGGACCGGGGCAAGCATCTCGATCTGCTGGTCCGAGTGCCCTCATCGCCCTACGATTCCAAGCGCATCGGCCTCGACATCGAGGTGTGGATCAAAGAGGGGCTGGTAGACATCGTGGCGGCGGGCGGCGGCTTCCTGCCCTTCGAGCAGCCCATCGGTGACTTCGTCGAGATCGCCGACGGCACGGACTGCCTGATCTACGGCAGTTTCGAGGCGCTCCGATGGGCCCTCGAC
>DMYM01000343.1:3979-12426 GCA_003483645.1 Verrucomicrobiales bacterium | reverse complement strand
GCGTAGGCGTCGTAACCTTTCCACACTTTGGGGTCCTCTCCCGTTTTGCCGTAGTAGCGGGACTGGTTGTAGTTGTGCGTGCACTCAAGCACCTTCCAGTAGTCGAAGCCCTGGCGCCGTTCGGGGGGGATATAAGCTGAACGACCCGTGCCATCGATATGCCACTTCCCGATATAGCCCGTGTCGTAGCCGGCTCCGCCCAGGGCCTGGGCGAAGGAGGTGGCCCTGGTGTTGAGACGAAGATCGTTGAGAAAGAGACCGTGGGAAAGGGGATACTGGCCGGTGAGAAGACAGGCCCGGTGCGGACAGCAGACCGGAATACCGGAAACCGCATTGGTGAAATTGACGCTCTGGTCGGCCAGAAGATCGATGTTGGGGGTACGCACATCGGCGTTGCCCATGTAGCCGTGGTCCATCGCGCGCCACTGGTCGGAGAAGAGGTAGACGATGTTGGGGTGTTTGCCCGGGGTTTCACCGGGTTCTGCGCTGGAGGCCTGGCGGCCTACAGCGAGGGCACTGGCCGAACTGGATAGGAAATGGCGGCGTTTCATTTGCTGAAGAAGGAGGCTCTTCCGGATCGGCCACGGTGCGCATCCCGGGGATGCCGTTACTTCTTCTTACTGTTCCGCTCGATCAGCTTGATCTTACGGCGAAGTTGGCCGATCTCGACGCGGGCGGAAGTGATCTTATTGTAGACGGCTTCGGCCTTGTCCTGCCAGGTTTTGGCTTCCGCCAGTTTCTTCTGACTCACCTTGGGGTCCCCCCCGGTGCCGCCGATCCCCTTGAAGGCCTGGTCTTGGATGTCGGAGGCTTTCTCCTCAAGGGCCTCCGCTTCCGGTCTGTGCTTGGCGATGACCTGTTCCAGCTCCGCGATCTTGGCCACCATGCCCTGGACTTCCACGTTGTCGGAGGGGGGCTCAACAGCGGTCTGAACGGGCTTGGTTGTTTTTGGCTTGGTTGTCTTCGGGCGGGTTGTCTTCGGGCGGGTTGTCTTCGTCTTGGTGGTAGTGGGACGGGTGGCAGTGGTGGCTGGCAGTCCGGCATTGGCCCGCAAGGCTGCAATGGAGGCTCGCTCGCGTGCGGATTCGAGGTTCTTTTCGCGGTCAAGGAGATCGTGAGCCCGGGAGGGATCGTAGCCGAAGCGGGCCTGGAACTCCTCGGGAAGCTCCGGGAATTTGATGCGGGCGGTTCCGTACTCGTGGGTGATTTTCACTCCGATTTCGTCCACGCCTTTGATGACCACCTTCTTGTAGGTGCGGCCCCTGCTGGTGGTGAGGGTGGCGTGTTTTTCTCCCTTGGCCGACTCGCGTTCGGCGGCTGCTTTCGCCAGGCGCACCTGTCCTGCCTGGGCGGCCTTCCCGGCGGCCTCTTCGAGGGCAGCCAGTTCTTCCTCGCTGGGCCCGGCGTCTTCGCTCGTAGCCAGTTCTTCCTCGCTTTCTTCGGCGGGGGCCTCTTCAGCGGGCGCCGGACTGGGCTGGGTCTCAGTCTGGGCCACCGCCAGAGCAAGCGAACTCAGGCAGGAAAGGAGAAAGACGAGGGATCTGCACATGCCCTGCGAAGTAAGGCCGGGACGGGGGGCGTGTCCAGTTCCAATGCCGGACAGGAACAGGCATTTGTTCGGCGAAATTAATCAACGCTCCCCCCCACCATGGAAACTCATGAGGGGTTCCGGGGCGCAACGACTCATTTCTTCCAGAGCCGCCTCATGAGGGCCCTGGCGCTCCCTTTTGGCTCGCCACCTGTCTGCCCCGGTGGTGCCCTGAAGGAAGGTGGCCCTTCCGGATGCCTTGCTCATGACCGATCACCCGCGCTCACCCTCCCTCGTGCTGTCACTGGTTCCGGTCGCGGTGGTGATGACGATTCTGGGACTGGCCATTCCGCTGCTGGATGCCTCGCCGCACCTTCCCCTCATCGCCGGCAGTGTGGTAGTGGTGCTTATCGGCCGGAGACTGGGTTACCGCTGGAAGGCCCTGCAGGAGGGAATGGTCAAAGGCATCTCCATTGGCCTTCCCTCCATCCTGATCCTGCTTTCGATCGGAATTCTGATTGGATCCTGGCTGGCTGGTGGGGTTGTTTCTCTGCTCGTTGCCTACGGATTGCGGCTCCTCTCTCCCGAAGTCTTCCTGGTTGCGTGCTGTCTGATCTGCGGGCTGGTTTCGGTGGTAACAGGCAGTTCGTGGACCACCGCGGCAACGATCGGGGTGGCTCTGATCGGAGTGGCAGAAGGCCTGGAGATCTCCAGGGCGATGACGGCTGGCGCGATTGTTTCGGGAGCCTATTTCGGCGACAAGCTCTCCCCGCTTTCCGATACCACCAATCTGGCGGCCGGGGTGGCGGAGGTTCCCCTCTTTGAGCATATCCGCCACATGCTCTGGACCACTGTGCCCAGCATGGTGATCGCGTTGGGGATCTATGCCCTGTTGGGAATGGGAGCCGGGGGCGAGACGAATGACGGGCACATCGAGCTTTTGCTGGAAACCATCGAAGAGAAGTTCCATCTCTCGCCGGTGCTGCTTGTGGCTCCTCTCAGCGTGATTGTGTGCCTCGTATTTGGCATGCCGGCCCTGGGCGCCATCCTGGCAGGTGGCGCGGTGGGGGCGGTTCTGGCGCTCACCGTGCAGGGAGAGTCAGCCACCCGTCTCGTGGCGGTGCTGGAAAACGGTTACGAGCTGAAGTCGGGAGTTGCCAGCCTCGACAAACTCCTCTCGGGGGGCGGCCTGGAGAGCATGTACGGGACTATCGGGCTGCTCCTTTGCGCGTTGTCCTTCGGGGGGTTGATGGAGAGCACGGGAATGCTGCGAGTGATCGTGCAGACCGTCATGCGGTATGCGATCAATACCGGGCGACTGGTGCTCGCCACCCTGGCGTCCTCGCTTGGGGTCAATCTACTGGCAGCGGACCAGTACCTCTCCATCATCCTGCCGGGCCGGATGTACAAGGAGGCCTACGATGAGGCCGGACTGGAAGCCAGGAACCTTTCCCGGTGCCTGGAGGACGCGGGAACGATAACCTCTCCGCTGATCCCCTGGAACACCTGCGGGGCCACCATGCTGGGAGCGCTCAAGGTGGGCCCGCACCTTTTCGCGCCCTTCGCTTTCTTCAACCTCCTTTGCCCGCTCGTCTCCGTCCTCCTGGGGTTCACCGGCTGGACCATGCATCGGCGTCCGGGAGATTCGGGGAGCGGGCAGGGCTGATGGCGGTTGCCGTCTGCGCGAGATCGATTTCTTTCTGGATGGCAAAGATCCGTAGTGGCACCCTTGGTAGATACCCCCAGATCCATGGTTCGCGCCCATTCCCCCATCCTTGTGCTCGGTCTCGTGTGCGGCATGAGTGAATCACCTGCCCGGGGCGAAGTGATTCGAGACCCCTACATCCAACTGACCACCCGCAGTTCGAGTGTCGTGGCCTGGCGGACCGACCAGTCGATTGCCCCGAGGGTGCGTTACGGACCGGCGCCGGGCAATCTCAGCCAGAGTGTGCCGGCCGAGCAGATCGTCATGCGCGTCAGCCCTGAAATGAAGGGGCTGCCGGAGGTGCCCCGACTGGGGCAGAGCACGCCGGAGGGCGTCTATCAGTTTGAGGCAACAGTCAGTGAATTGGCGGTTGATTCGAAGTACTACTACGGGGTGTTCGACGGGGACACCCTTCTTGCGGGAGGTACGGAAGACGCCTTCTTTCACACCCAGCCCCGGGCCGAGCCGGGCAGACCCCTGCGCTTCTGGGTGGTAGGGGACACGGGAGACGGGGGGATCATTCAGAGGAACGTCTACGATGCCATGAAAGCTTACGTGGCAGCGGACGGGCGGCGGCTCGATGCCTTCGTCCATCTCGGGGACATGGCCTACGACGACGGGATAGATCCCATGTTCCAGGCCAACTTCTTTGATGTCTATGCCGGAACGATCTCCAACACGGTGACCTGGGCCACGATGGGGAACCACGAGGGACACACTTCTGACGGCACGCTCGGGATCGGCCCCTATTACGACGCCTATGTTCTTCCCGCAGACGGCGAAGCAGGAGGGGTTCCATCCGGTAGCGAGGCTTATTATTCCTTTGATTTCGGGCCCATCCACTTCGTCTGTCTCAACAGCCATGACGAGGCCCGGGGAGAGGCGGACCGAATGGCGACCTGGCTCCGGCAGGACCTGGCCCAGAACGATTCGGAGTGGCTCATCGCCTTCTGGCACCATCCCCCCTACTCAAAGGGCTCCCATCACAGCGACCTTGAGGACCAACTGATCGAGATGCGTGAAGTGATGATGCCGATTCTGGAGGATCACGGGGTTGATATGGTCCTGGCCGGCCATTCGCACATCTACGAGCGCTCCATGCTGCTCGACCGGGCCTACGTCACGCCCACCGATCCCTTCGGGGTGATCCTGGATGATGGGGACGGGAATGCGGACGGAGACGGATCCTACCTCAAGAGTGCCCATCTCCATCCTCACGGGGGGACGGTGGCGGTTGTGTCCGGCCATGGTCGCGGTTCGGGTTTGTCCTTCGGGCTCTCCCCGGTCCACCGCATTTCCCTCAAGGAGGGTGGGTCGGTCCTCATGGACCTGGAAGGGGACACCATGAAGGTGACCATGCTGAATGAGGAAGGCGTGGTTCGGGATGAGTTCCAGCTCATCAAGCGTGGGGAAGTGGCGCCCCGGCTCCCCCTGAGCGATCCCTGGTGCCCCTTCGGTCCGGCTATTGTAGCCTCGGAACGGACCCGCGGGAAGGTGCAGGCCCATCTGATCGCCCAGCCCGATGTCCCGGACGCCACCGTGCACTACACCCTCGATGGTTCGGAACCCTCCCCAGCCAGTCCAGCCTATGGCGGGCCGATCGACATCGGGGCTCCGACGACAATCAAGGCGTTCAGCGTGTGGAGGGGGGGTGAACGACGGAGCCCGGTGACAACCAGGGAGGTGCTGCCGGCCACGCCCGGTTCGCTTCGCTATGTGCGGATTCCGCTGCTCCAGGCGGAAGACGATGCGGTGGAATCGGGTCTGGGAATAGTAGATCTCCATTCCTCAACGGTGGGAATCACCTCGCCGGAAGCCAGTTGGTTTGGCCTGCGGTTCCAGGATGTCCGGGTTCCCCGTGATGCCACCATTCTGTCATCTTTTTTCGTGATGAGGCCGGCACTGCTTGGAATGGATCCGGCGAAGTGGACCGTCTACGCGGATCTGAGCAACCAGACCCGGTCCTTCACGGAAGAGATCGGAGGATTGAGTACCCGGCCGCGAACGACTGCCAGTGCTCTCTGGAATGTCGTGGCCTGGACGGGAATCGGGCATCAGTTGAGCTCCCCGGAATTGGCGGCCGTGGTGGAAGAGGTTGTTCACCGGGAAGAGTGGGCCGCGGGCAATTCGATCGGGCTGCTCATCTCCGGGGCCGGGGAGCGGTCAGCTGACAGTTTCGACGGTAGGGCGGCAGGTGCTCCCGAATTCTGGGTGGTTTACGATGAGCGTGACGCCCTCAGTGTCGCCGTCGATGGGGGACTGACTGCCCATGTGACGATGACTCCGGAGGGGGAGCGCCGGCTTTTCGCATCCTTCGAGATCCTGAACTCCGCCCAGGCGCGTGGATTCGTCTACACGGTCGAAGGGTCTCCCACGATGGAGCCGGAGAGCTGGGAAACACTCAACGCTTCATTTGCAGGAACACTGCAGGGCAGACGCCCCGGATTATCCCATCTTGCCTTTGAGATGAGCCAACCGGACGGAGGAATCTTCGGGGAGAAGTACTTCCTCCGCATGCGCGTGGTCCGGTAGGGATCAATTCCCCAGCGCCTCCCCTGCTCCGCTTGTTGCTCGATTGCGGTGGGAAGACTGACCCCGCCCCGGGAGGCGATGATCCGTATTTAGCCTGGATTTGGCATGGCCAGGGCCGGGGGCATCTGGAACGGTCCCCGTCTCATGAAGTTCCGCCTGCGAGCAGCATTGTGCCTCTCTGCCCTTTCCTGGCTGCCCGGGGCAGTTGGTGCTGCCGCCCGCCCTGCGGAGGCCCCCAGCATCATCTTCATCATGGCGGATGACCTGGGCTACGGCGATCTCGGGTGCTACGGACAGAAGGTGATCCGGACCCCGCGTCTTGACCGCATGGCGGAGGAAGGGATCCGGTTCACCCAGTGTTACGCGGGGTCCACCGTTTGCGCCCCTTCGCGCAGCGTCCTCATGACCGGCAAGCACACCGGACACACCACCGTGCGGGGCAACTTCGGGGTCGGCGGGGTGAAGGGCCTGGGCGGAGGGAAGGGACGAGTCCCTCTGCGGGCCGGGGATGTCACGATCGCCGAGGTGCTCAAGGAGGCAGGTTACCTCACCGGGATGTCCGGCAAGTGGGGACTGGGGGAACCGGATACCACCGGGCATCCCAACGCACAGGGATTCGATAACTGGTTTGGCTTCCTCAACCAGCGACGCGCTCACAACCACTATGCAGGCTACCTCTGGCGCGGTCGCGAGAAGGTCGTTCTCCCGGGCAATGACGGGGGGCGGGAAGAGCAATACACGCACGATCTCTTCACGGGATTCGCACTGGACTTCGTGCGCCGTAACCACGACCGGAGGTTCTTTCTCTACCTTCCCTACTGCGTGCCCCACTCCAGGTACCAGTTCCCGCCGGGAAACCATGGCTACGGAGGGCGGGGGTGGCAGAAAAACGAGATGTCGCACGCCGCCATGATCTCGCGGCTCGACCGTGATGTGGGACGCCTGCTCGACCTGCTGGATGAGCTCTCCCTCAGCGAGAAGACGGTGGTCTTCTTCTGCTCCGACAACGGGGCGGCCGAGCGATGGGAGGGACGCTTTGACAGCTCAGGGCCACTCCGGGGCCGCAAGCGGGACCTCGCTGAGGGAGGGTTGCGCGTGCCGATGATCGCGCGATGGAAAGGGACTATCCCGGCGGACCGGGTGAGCGAGGAGCTCTGGTGGTTTGCCGACGTGCTCCCGACTTTCGCCCATCTGGCCGGGGAGCGGGCCAGATGCCCTGAAGGCCTCGACGGAATCGACGTGTGGCCCGCCCTGGCGGGAGAGCAGCTTGCGCAAAGGGATCGGCACTTTTACTGGGAGTTCCACGAGCGCGGATTCCAGCAGGCGGTGCGGTGGAGGAACTGGAAAGCGATCCGGGCAGGAACCGGCAATCCGCTGCGGCTCCATGATCTGGATGCGGACCCGGGGGAAGCAACCGATGTGGCGGGCGCTCATCCCGACATGGTGGAGACGATGCGGAAGTTGATGGATGGCTCCCGCACGGAGTCGCGGGAATGGCCGGTCAGGCGGTAGAACCCCGCAGGCAGGACAAAAAAAGGCGCGGGAGTGTCCTCCCGCGCTTTTGAATGCCTTCTCGAACGACGGCCGTCAGGGACTGACCCGGTCCGGGGTGGCCATGGGTTACACCTTCGCTGCGTCGGGGACTTCGAAACCCTTGTTGTTGGGGTCCTTGAGGAGGGCGTTGGCTTCGGCCGCGTGTTCCCCGGTGTGTTGCTCGGTCTTCGGATCAAAAGTGAGCCAGGGGCCGACGATGTAGTTCTCCTTGTCGACGGGGACCTTGCAACCCTTCTCCATGATATCGTGGAGGGTGCCGAAGTGTTCCGCGGCGTCCTTGTTATCGCCGAAGCGGCCGGCCTTCTTGTTGAAGGGGACCTTCTTGCCGAGGCGGTAGGAGTTGTTCATGAGGTGGCCCAGCACGCACCCATAGTGGGCGTCGTGCACGTTCCCATTCGCCATCTTGGGATTGTTGGCGCGGCAGGCAGCCACGAAGCTGGCCCAGTTGCCCCCCGGGGTGACCTTGCCGCCCTTGAGCTTGATTTTCTCGCCCTTGTCGCTGCCAGGCTTGAAGTAGTGCGGGTTGGTGTCCGACATGATGCGGCCGCCGTCCTCGAAGTAATACTCGTTCTTCACCTGGCGCTGGTAGCCGTTGTAATTGACGTTGCGCACGTTGAAGAAGCAGTACTGTCCGTTGGGATACTGGGCGATTCCAAACATGCTGTTGGGAGTCTCGCCCTGGTCGTTCCACTGGAAGCGTCCGCCGATGGCCATGGCCCGGACGGGATGGGTCTGGTCGTTGTCAATGGCCCAGCGGGCGACGTCGAGCTGGTGGGTGCCCTGGTTGTTGAGATCCCCATTACCCGTCTTCCAGAACCAGTGCCAGTTGTAGTGAACGAAGTTGGCGTGGAATTGATCGATGACGGCGGGGCCCTTCCAGAGATTCCAGTCGAGGTTCTCGGGCGGGGAAGAGGCCCCCTTGTTGCCGATTCCGCCGCGTGGCTTGCAGCAGTAACCGTAGGCAATCTTGAGCTTGCCCCAGGTGCCCGCCTTGATCATTTCGTGGAGGCCCGCGATGTTGCCATCGCTGCGACGCTGGGTACCGTGTTGGATGACGACGCCGTATTTCTTCTGGGCAGCCACCGCGACGCTCCCTTCCTCGACATCGTGGCTCATGGGCTTCTCGAC
>DMYM01000343.1:1781-3652 GCA_003483645.1 Verrucomicrobiales bacterium | reverse complement strand
TAGACATGTTTGCCCGCCTGAGCACCCCAGATGGTCATGAGCGAGTGCCAGTGATTGGGAGCGGCCACCGAGATGGCGTCCACCTCGGAGTCTTCAAGGGCTTCCCGAATGTCGGCCACGGCCTTGCAGTTCTTGTGTCCCTTGCCCTGAACCTCCTTGAGGCGACGGCCGCGGACATTGGCATCAGGATCCGCGACGTAGGCGATTTCAACTCCCTTGATGCCGCCGAAGCCCCCGATGTGCGAACCTCCGCGACCGTTCAATCCGGCGACGGCGATCCGGAGCCGGTCGTTGGCTCCCTTAACTTGTGCTGAAGATTTCGTGCCGATGATCAGGGGGGCAGCCCCGGCGGCGGCGGTTTGTGCCATAAAACGGCGTCTGTTCGATGAGCTCATATCGGGTTGAGACTAGCGTAATAAAAAGGAGGCGTGCAGCTCAAAAATATCGAGATTAATCCTTTGTTTATCCGTATTAGGGGCGTTTTGTGATTGAGAGAGGGGTCGACGAGCGTAGGCGGAGGCGATGAGATTGCCCTCTGCGCTTCTGATTCCCGCCCTCCTGTGCCTGAAGGTGCCCGCGGTTCCGGGGATCGAACTGCCTACCATGTTCGGCCGCCACGCGGTATTGCAGCGGGAGGAGGCGGTGCCTGTCTGGGGCTGGGGCAAGCCCGGGGAGGTGGTTAGGGTGACCTTCGCAGGGCAGTCAAAGCGGACGACGGCGGACGACAAGGGAAACTGGCGGGTGGAGCTCGATGCTCTCGAGGCCAGTGCCAGCGGTCAGGTCCTCGAGGTAACGGGAACGGAGAGCGGCCGCCTGAGAGTACCCGACCTGCTGGTGGGGGAGGTGTGGATGGCCTCGGGGCAGTCCAACATGCAGTGGGCACTTTCATCCACCGAGCGGGCCAAGCAGGATATTCCCAGGGCGGACCATCCCGCCATCCGGATGTTCCTGACGGACCTGGTGACGGCGGCCAGTCCACGGCGGCGGGTGGGAGGCGAGTGGAACGTGACCACCCCGCAGAACGCAGGCAAGTTTTCGGCGGTGGGATACTACTATGCACTGAAGCTGCATGCTGAGGTGGGAGTTCCGGTAGGGATTATCCGCACGGCGTGGGGCGGCAAGCCATCGGAGGCTTTCACGAGCCGGAAAATGTTGATGAGCAAGCCGGAAGGGCGGGCCCTCCTCCAAAAGCTGGATGCCGAGACGAGGCGTTTCGATCTGGGCCGGGCCGAGGCGCAGTACGAAAAAAAACTGGAGGCCTGGGAGAAGGTTCGGAAGGCCAACCGGGCGGAAAAGGATCCCAAGAAGAGGAAGAAGCTTCCCCGTAAACCCCAGAAGCCCAGCCCCCCGGCCCTGAGTCCGAACCGCCCGGGGGCCATTTACAACGGAATGATCCATCCCTGGGCGGGTTATGCCATGAAAGGAGCAATCTGGTACCAGGGGGAGTCCAATGCAGGTCGCGCCAAGGAGTATGAAACGATCTTTCCCCTTCTCATTCAGGACTGGCGCAAGCGGTGGAAGAGGGAGCTGCCATTCTATTTCGTGCAACTGGCCAATTTCCGGATGCCGACCAGCAAACCCGGGCAGGCGAGCTCGTGGGCGGAACTGCAGAACGCGCAGCGGCTCGCCTTGCGATTGCCCAAAACCGGGATGGCGGTCATCAACGATATTGGGGCAGCCAGAGACATTCATCCGCGCAACAAGAAAGATGTCGGCGAACGCCTGGCGCGGTGGGCTCTTGCCAACGAGTATGGCAGTAAGGACGTGGTGGTCAGCGGGCCTCTCTACCGGGATTTCAAGGTCGACGGCAGCAAGGTTCGCATCTCCTTTGAATATGCGGAAGGTTTGAAGACCTGTGATGGCGGGGAGCC
>DMYM01000343.1:0-1376 GCA_003483645.1 Verrucomicrobiales bacterium | reverse complement strand
AAGCGGTGCTGGTTGCCAGCGAGGAGGTTCCCGAGCCGGTGGCGGTTCGTTACGCCTGGGCCTCAAACCCGGAGGGAGCCAACCTGGTCAATGCAGCGGAGCTGCCGGCCTCCCTTTTCCGCACCGACAGCTGGACCCTTTCCACCGAGCGCTAGCGGCCTTCGGGTTGCCTCGCACAAGAGTTCACCCTGTGGTCGGGAGCCGAGGGGGAGGCCGCTCCTGCGGGGAGGGGATGGTTAGATTCCTGCTTGCCCCCCGATCCGGGGCCGCGCTAGCGTCCCAGTATGCAACTTGCTCGCTTCACCCTGCTTGCAACTGTGCTCGCCGGGCTGGGGGGGTCAGCCGAGGGTCAGAAATTGGTGGCCAACTACGACGAGGGCAAGGTGCCCGGTTTCAAGTTGCCGGATCCGCTTGCCCTGCCGGGAGGGGGCAGAATCAGCTCAGCTGGGGAGTGGGAAGAAAAGGGCCGACCGGCCACCCTCAAGCTCATCGAGGAGCAGATGTACGGGCGTATGCCGGTCGGCAAACCGGCGGGCTTCAAGGTGGTCCTCGACAAGGAAGTTCCCGATGCGGTCGGGGGGAAGGCCATTCGCCGCGAGTATCTCGTGAGTTTCGTGGAGGGCAAGGGACCGGTGGTGCGCATGCTCCTCTACCTGCCCAGGAATGGGAAGGGCCCGGGCCCCGCCTTCCTCGGGCTGAACTTCCGTGGTAACCAGTGCGTCGAGAAGGACCCGCGAATCACCCCGGAACTGGGTTACGTGGTGGGGTCCCGGAAGGGGGAAGACCGCAGGGCGCAGGCAGAGGCTTTACGTGGGAGCGCGGCGGGCCGCTGGCCGGTTGGCATGATTCTTGATGCGGGCTTCGCGGTGGCCACCGCCTGCTGTGGCAATATCGATCCCGATTTTCACGATGGCTGGAAAAACGGGGTGCATCCGCTCTTCACCAAGGGAGAGCCAAAGCCTGATGAATGGGGAACAGTCTCGGCCTGGGCCTGGGGGTTGAGCCGTCTTCTTGATGCGCTGGAGGAGATTGAGGAGGTTGACGCAAAACGGGTTGCGGTGATCGGGCACTCGCGACTGGGCAAGACCTCGCTCTGGGCAGGGGCGACCGACCAGCGCTTCAAGGGGGTGATTTCCAACAATTCCGGTTGCGGAGGAGCGGCCCTGAGCAAACGGGCCTATGGCGAAACGGTAGGCCGCATTAACCGGTCCTTTCCCCACTGGTTCAACGGCAATTTCAAGAAGTACAATGAGAATGAAGGGGCCCTGCCCTTTGATCAGCATCAGCTGATCGCCCTGATTGCCCCCCGGGCGGTTTACGTGGCCAGTGCCACCGAGGATCGCTGGGCGGATCCCGCCGGGGAGTTCCTCAGCGTG
>DMYM01000326.1 GCA_003483645.1 Verrucomicrobiales bacterium | reverse complement strand
GCCCGAGGACAAGCCCGAGGACAAATTAACTGATCAGGAAAAGAAAGAGGCTGTTTTTGACCTCGCCATGCAGTTCGACGAACTTCTCGAGAAAGTCGATGCCGGAGACCCCCTGGCCAAGGCCGCTTCCGACCTGGGCTTCGAGGTCAAGTCAACCGGCCTGGTGGAGCAGGACAAGCTCCCCGGCGATTTCAGCAGCACCTTCCGCAACGCGCCGGGTACTGCTGCCGAGGCCGTATTCAACGGGAGCGCCGGCACTACCAAGGTTCACGGAATCGGGAAGGATCAATGGATATACTTCCAGATTGAAGAGGTTGTGGAGGAATCCGAACTCAGCTACGAGGCCGCCAAGGAACAGGTCAAAAAAGACCTCATCAGGGAGTTGGCGATGAAGGCGATGGAGGATGAAGCCAATAGCCACCATGCCGCGATTACTGAAGCCATGGCGACGGGTAAGAGTTTTCCCGAAGCCGCCAAGGAACTCGAACTCGACCCGGTGGTCCGCAAGGAGATCACCGGCGATGGCCGGATGGGAGCAGTGCGCCGGGAATACGAGAAGGCCTCCCGGGTGAATCCCGGTGCCCTCTCGGAAACGATAACCGATGACGACGAGGCGCTTGGACTCACCCGTTCCTTCTTCATCTTCGTGGAGAAACGCGAAGTGTATGAGGATCCCAATCTCGCCACCACGATCGACATTCAGCTCGAATCCCATGCGATCTTCAACCGGCGCATAACGGTAGCCAACTGGTTCGCCCAGCAGCGTGCCTCGGCTGGATTCGAGGTTCTTGTGACCCGCCGCTGACCTGACCGCCGGCACCATGGTGGATTCACACTCCGAGTCACCGGAGCACCTTGTGATCTGTTGCGGGGGAGACGCCTGTTTCCACCTGCTGCGAAGTCCTGTTCGCCGTGAATCCCTACCACCCGGGCCAGGGCACCTGGGAACGGGCCCGGACTCCCTCCCCTGGAGGCGGGATTCTTGGCGAGAACGAGTGAACATCGATCTGGTGCAACGCTGGTCAATCTCCTCCTGATCCGCTATCAGACCTCTGCCCTGCCGGAACAAAAGCATGAGTAAGTTCTTCATCACCACCGCCATCGACTATCCGAACGGGCTTCCCCATATCGGGCACGCCTACGAAAAGGTTCTGGCAGACATCATTGCCCGCTACCGCCGCCTGTGTGGTGATGAGGTGTTCTTCCTCACCGGGGTCGATCAGCACGGGCAGAAAATGCAGCAGACCGCGGACCGGGAAGGCGTCAATGTGGCCACCCTCGCGCAACGTAACACCAGGAAGTTCCTCGCCCTCTGGGAGAAGCTGGGAGTGCACTACGACGGCTGGGCCGCAACGACCGATCAAAATCACAAAAGGTGTGTCCAGAAGATCCTCACGACCCTTCATCAGGAGGGACAACTCTACAAGAAGGCTTACAGGGGATTCTATTCGGTCCGGCAGGAGCAGTACCTCACCGAGAAGGACCGTAACGAGAAGGGTGATTTTGGCGAGGAATGGGGTGAGGTGATCGAACTGGAGGAGGAAAACTGGTATTTCAAGCTCTCTGAGCACGCCGACTGGCTCAAGGAGGTGGTAAGCTCCGGAGATTTCCCGATCTTCCCCGAATTCAGGCGGGCCGAGGTCCTGAACGCCATCGATCGCGCGGGGGAAACCGATCTCTGTATCTCCCGGCCCAAGGAACGCCTGCATTGGGGCATCGAGTTTCCCTTTGATCCCGACTTTGTCACCTACGTCTGGTTCGATGCCCTCATCAACTACGTCTCCTTCGCTGGCTATCGGAAGGACGAGGGAAGTGACTTGCCGGACTTTGAGAATCTCTGGCCGGCCAACGCCCATGTCATCGGCAAGGACATCCTCGTCCCGGCCCACTCGATTTACTGGCCCTGCATGCTCCACGCGATGGGTTTTGGCGACCAGGAGATGCCCCCTCTCCTGGTTCACGGCTGGTGGAACATCAGGAAAAACAGCGGAAATTCTGACGAAGAGAGCGATGGCGAAGAAAAAATGTCCAAGTCCCTTGGCAATGTCGTTGATCCCGGTGAACTGGCCGACCGTTTCGGGGTGGACGCGGTCCGCTACTATCTTGTGCGCGACATCGTGACAGGCAAGGACAGCGCCTTTGACGTGACCCGCCTTATTGCTCTCTTCAATTCCGAACTGGCCAACGACCTTGGCAACCTCCTCAATCGATCGCTTAACATGACGAAACGCTTCCTTGGCGGGGTGCTGATCAGCAACGACTACGATGATGAGGCCTGTGCAGGGGTTCGCGAATCCCTCTCCTCGGCGACCACCATCTATCTTGCCGCCATGGATGAGCATGATCTTCCAGGCGCTCTCAAAGCCATCAACGGCCACGTGGTGCATTGCAACCAGTTCATCGAGAAAAACCCACCGTTTGAACTACGCAAGGATGAAACCCAGGGCGACCGGGTAGCCGCAATCCTGTCCCATCTCTGCGAATCCTGCGCTCACCTCGCCATCCTGCTCTCGCCCTTTCTTCCCGCCGCAGCGGCAAAAATCCTCGGCCAGCTCCGGGCCGGGGATATTGCACCCCGCACCCTCGACAACCTCCACTGGGGCCTGCTCCCTTCCGGACTCCAGATAGGGAAAGCCAAGCCGGTCTTTCCACGGATCGTGCTGGAGGATGGGCAATAGCGGCATCCTGCCACCACGCGGTCACCTTCCACTCAGGCTGTTGATGGTCTGGAAGATCGCGGTAATCATCAGATAGGCCATCGTCCCGATGAGAAGAGCCATGATGATCAGCACAGCCGGCATGATCAGGGCCATGATCCGCTGCAGGGAATTGTTCAATTCCTTGTCGTAACGAATCGCGGCCCGTTGAAGGGCCTGGTCGATCTTTCCCGTCTGCTCGCCGACCGCCACCATGTCGATCAGAAGCGAGGGGAAGATTTTCGCCCGGACCATGGACTTCGAGAGCGAGCGGCCATCTCCCACCATCTCAATCATCTCCTCCAGGTGGGCCCGCAGGTGAATGTTCGGAGTAGCGTCCTTGGTCAACTGGAGGGCCCTCAACAGTGGCAATCCGTTGCCTACCAGGTTGGCCATCGTTTCCAGAAACTGAACGAAAAAGCGGCGCTCCACCACCTGGCCGAAGAGGGGCAGGCGGAGCTTGATCCGGTCCCATGCCGGTTTGTTGGACTCTGCGTCCTTCCAGGCCTTGAATAGAACGACCGTCGCCACCACGAGCAGCACAAGGACGGGCCACCATTTTGAAAAGAATCCACTGAGCACCATCAGGATTTTCGCCCCGACCGGCATTTCCGCACCCGGCGTACTTTCGAGCAGGCTGGTTAATTGCGGGATGAGCTTCGTCACGAAAATAATCGAGACCATGATCCCCGAAAACATGAGGAAGGCCGGATAGATCAACGCCAGGGTCACGCGTCCCTGCAGTTCCTGAAGGGTTTTGAGGTAGTGGGCCTGTCGCTGCAGGATGGTATCGAGGGCACCACTGGCCTCCCCTGCCGCCGCCAGTGAGCAATAAAGCGGACCAAAACTGGGGCTCACCCGGTTAAGCGCATTTGAGAAGCTGTTTCCGTCCCGGACGATCTGGCGCAGCTTTACCGAAACGATCTTGAGATTTCCGAGTTCCTGGCGCCCCTCCATCGCCCGCAAGGCGGGTTCCAGCTGCAATCCGGCTGCCAGCATGTCACTGAGTTCCTCGGTGAAGAGGACCACATCGGATCGCTTGAGCTTGATGGGGCCCTCCGGAATCTTCTTCTCAGCCACGGACCCAACGCTGGGGGAACGTTCCCCGCTCGCTTTCGCCCCCGCGGCCCGGGCGGCCTCCGGTTTGCGGTCGGTTCCCGCACCGGTCTCGGTCACCTTCACCGGTTGCAGACCCTGCTGATCCAGCTTGCGCAATGCCTCCCGGCGATCATTTGCTTCGATCTCACCGTTGGTGATCGCGCCGCCCCTCAGGGCCTTGTAGGCAAAAAGTGGCATGGTGAATTACACTCTCAGCTCACCTACTCTTCTCCTCCCCCGAGGTCCGAGCTGGTCACCGAAATCACTTCTTCGATGGTGGTTTCACCCTGCATCACCTTGGCCCAGCCATATTCCCGCATCGGTTCATACCCTTCCTTGATCGCCAACGCCTTCACTTCGTTGGCCGGGGCTCCATGCGCGATGAGGTCCTGCATGGGCAGGGTCAGCAGCACGATCTCGTATATGGCCAGGCGACCAGAGAAACCCGTGTGGCGGCAATGATCACATCCAACCGCCTCATAGGGGGTTCCAGCTATCTCAAGCGGGATTCCCAGTTCGCGTTTTCCCTCATCGGCCAGAGAGATTGATCGCCGACAGCTCCGGCAGAGGCGCCGAACGAGACGCTGGGCAAGAAACGCCCTTACCGCGGCGGACAGAAGGAATGGCTCCACCCCCATGTCGGTGAGACGGCCGATACCACCCAGGGCATCATTGGTATGGAGCGTGCTGAATACGAGGTGTCCCGTCAACGAGGCCCGAATCGCGATTTCCGCGGTTTCCAGATCGCGAATCTCTCCAATCATCACTATGTCCGGGTCAGCCCGAAGAATGGAGCGCAGACCAGTCGAGAAAGTGAGCCCGATCTCGGATTTCACCGCTATCTGCATCACCCCATTAAGTTTGTTCTCCACCGGATCCTCGATTGTCACGATCCTCGTCTCCGGTGCGTTCACTTCCGAGAGGAAGGAGTAAAGGCTGGTCGACTTGCCCGATCCGGTAGGACCGGTAATCAGGATGATGCCATTGGAGAGTTCGAGAAGGCGATCGATCTTCTCCTTTACCCCGGCTTCAAGAGAAAGCATCTCCACGTTGAATCTCTGCTGGTTCAGAAGACGGAGACTCACGCTCTCTCCTTCCACCGTGGGCACCGTGGCCACCCGCACGTCGATCCCGGATCCCTCGAAAGACAAATTGATCCGTCCATCCTGCGGCAAACGCCGCTCCGCAATGTCGAGACGCGACATGATCTTCAGGCGTGCGATCACCGAGCTTTGCAGGGCCTTGATGTTCTCAGGAACCGCGATGTCCAGCAGCACACCGTCCACCCGGTAGCGAATGCGCAGATTATCCGCAAGAGGCTCGACATGGATATCCGTGGCACGTTGTTCGAGCGCCTCCCGGATAATCTGGTTCACGAACTTGACCACGCTGGCCTCCTCGTCCTCGTCGTCGTCGATAACGCTGGCCTCGTCACTCTGCTCAAGATTGTCATAGTCGAGATCCCGGCCCTCCAGAATCTGCTCGAAGGTATCGGCTCCAACCCCGTAGAGACGTCGCAGACCGTCATGAACCCTGCGCCGTGAAGCCATCCGCCACACGATGGGCATCTCCACGGCCTGCACCGCTGCCTGGCGGGCGGCGAGATTGAGCGGGTCATATGTTACGATAACGAGACGCTGGTTGCCATGCTCCTCGCTTCCCTCGAACTCGATCGGCAGGATCCGGTGGCGCAAGGCAACCTGGGGTCCGCAGATCTTCCTGAGCGGGAGAGGTTCAAGCGGCGCCGGGATCTCATCCAGCCAATGGAGTCCAAGGGCGGCGGAGAGACTTCGCATATAAGGTTCCTCGTCGACCATCTCCGCGTCGAGGATGTCATCCAGGGGACTTCGTTGTCCGGCTGCAGCGGCGATAATCACTTCCGAGAGACCGTCAATATCACGGCATCCAGTGTTCCTGGCCGGGCCAATCAGCAATTCTGTCATATCAATGCGTCTGAGTGATAATGCCGATGAACCCCGTCGCTGTCACTACTTTCGCGGCATTATACGGGGTGCAGCTGCCAAGAGGGCAAACGGAGGTAAAAGGCAGCTCTTCTGGTCCTCTCATGCGGAAAGCTGACAAGAATTCCGCATCATTTTCATCAAATGGTAAGAGGTTTTCTTCGATCCTCCTAATCTTCCTGATCCGTAAGATAACGTTCCGCTTCCAGAGCGGCGGCGCATCCCTGACCCGCCGCGGTGATGGCCTGGCGGTAATAATGATCCGCTACATCGCCCGCGGCATAGAGCCCGGGTGTCTTTGTCGCAGTCTTTCCGGGAATCTGGAGGATGTATCCGCTCTCGTCGAGATCCGCGAGATCGTTGAGGAATCCACTGTTCGGAATGTGTCCGATGGCGATGAAAACACCTTTTACCTCAAGGGCACCCTCTTCACCTGTTTCCCGGTTGCGGATGCTCACTGACTCCATCTTGCCATCCTCTCCGGGATGGTAGGCTGTGAGTTCGGTGTTCCAGACCGGTTCAATCTTCTCATGGGCGAGCGCCCGCTCGGCCATGATCCTGGATGCCCTGAGTTCATCACGCCGGTGAACGAGGTAGACCTTGGTGGCGAACCTGGTGAGAAAGGTTGCCTCCTCACAGGCAGAGTCTCCGCCTCCCACCACCGCCACCGGCATGTCCCTGTAGAAGGCCCCGTCGCAGGTGGCACAGGTGGTCAACCCGTTCTTGCCATTCTCTTCGTTGGGCAATCCAAGAAGGCGGGGACGGGCTCCGGTAGCCACAATCACGGTCCTTGCTTCAAGTCTCTCCTTCCCACAGTTCACCACGAAAGTTCCGTCATTCGCCCTGTCTACCCGGTCTGCCGTCCTGTATTCGATGCGGGCTCCGAATTTTTCGGCCTGTTGCTGTATGCTGAACATGAGGGTCGAGCCGTCCACCCCCTGCGGGAACCCCGGATAATTCTCAACCTCGCTGGTCGTGGTCAACTGCCCGCCGATCTGATCCCCGGCAAGGACGATGGGCTCCAGGTTTGCCCGTGCCGTGTAGATGGCGGCTGTCCAACCGGCGCAACCGGTCCCGATGATGATAACGTTCTCCATGGAGGTCCGATGATTAACCGCTTTGTTTCGGCTCTTCGGCGGGACTGTGCTCCCTCCCCGCCTCGATAACCAATCACAAATGATCTAATTACCGCTTTTCGCCTTTTCGGTCGCTATCCACGCCCGGTCGGCACTGGAGAGATTTCTTTCCCTCGCATGGAGACGCTTGCCATCAGGTTCGACCAGGATCATGTCCCCTCCACGGTATCGGGCCAGCTTGGCAAAGACTGTCCGCCCCCGGGCATCCTTCCACTCCCGGTAGCCACGCCGTCCCATGTTATCCTGCCACTTCCGGTGTAGTTGGACAGCGCGCCCGGTATCGTTCTTCAGCCGGGCCAGATAAAAGTCGAAGTAGCTCTTCTTGTAGCCCCGGTAGCGGGATACCACGGTTCCGTCCGGGTTCATGACAAGCACCGTGGGAAGGCCCAGCACCCTGTAGCGCTCCTTGAGAGCCTGCAGATAGTTCTCTTTACGCACCCGGTCGTCCATTGCGGAGCGACCTGGTCCACCACTCCGTCCCTTCACATTGAAATCAAGTCGCACTCGAACTACCGATCCCGACGCCCACTGTTTGAACGGAGCCTTGGAGAAGACCTCGGCATCCAGGGAGCGGCAGAGCGGACTGAACTGCGTATCGGTGAACCAGACGAGCATGGGCTTTCCCTCCCGCATGGCCGCCCGCCGGGCCTCCGAGTAACTGGTGAGCCAGGCCCCCCTGCGGGAGCTCTCGGCCATGACCTCTTCCATCCCCTCCAGTCCCTGTTCGGGGTTGTCGGGGTCTGTCCACATCAGATCTTCCTCCCGGGCCCGGATCCGGTCCGCACTCTCCGGCGTCAACTGGGAAGCATCCTCAAGAGTCACCTTGACTTGGGCATTCGCCCTCCCCCCGCCCCGCTGGAACATGGAGGGAACCTTGAAGGCTTCCGCCGGACTGGGTTCAGGTTTCCCCTGCGACAGCCGTTGAATCCGGCTACAGGAAGAGATCAGGCCAACTGCCAGGGGAACCAGCAGCAACCCTGTCAAGGTCCTCATCACGCACATAACCTAGCTCGAAACCCCCTTCAGGCAAGACACCCAATTGTCATTGCCCCTGCAAGGGCGGAGCTTAGAGTCCCTCCCGAAGATGACCAGCGCGCGCGCCCTTATCCTGTTAGCCCTCATCCTCCTCTCCGGACTGGGCCCTGCCTCGGCGGCCGGGGATCAGGAGCCGGCCTACCCCAGGGGGGGCAAGTGGGAACTTGAGAAGGAACAGCACGCCCATTTCCCCCTGCCCCTGCCGGCCTACACCGATCCCGACCATGTGGCCTTTGAAGGAAAGGCCAACACCCTCTGGGAAAAGCTCAGGAAAAGGGCAGCTGCGCAGCACCATTTCAACCTGATCGCGACCATCATCTTTGCCTGCGCCATTCTCCACACCTTCCTCTCGGGAATCTTCAAGGAAAGGGCTCACCTCCATGAGGCCCGGCACCGCAAGGTGATCGAGAAGAACAGGCGGAGGGCAGTTGACAAACCGGAGGAAGACGCCAAGGACGACGTCTCCTTCCGGGCCTGGTTCTTCCATACCCTGGGAGAGGTTGAAGCTGTCTTTGGCATCTGGGTCATCGCCCTCGCGGGAGCGATTGTCTGGTGCCAGGGCATAGCCCCCGGAAACGGGTTCCTGCACGGAATCGGGGAAGTCCAGCACTACCTCGGTCACGACGTCACCTACACCGAACCGCTCTTCGTCATTGTCATCATGGCCATCGCCGCCACCCGACCCGTCATCCGGCTCTCTGAAGCCTGTGTCAACAGGGTGGCCTGCCTTTTCGGCGGCACCCCGGCGGCGTGGTGGTTCTCCACCCTGACCCTCACTCCCCTCCTGGGTTCCTTCATCACCGAACCGGCGGCCATGACCATTGCGGCCCTCCTGCTGGCCAAAAGGTTCTACTCCCTGAAACCAAGTTCCACCTTCGCTTATGCCACCATCGGTCTTCTGTTCGTGAACGTCTCCGTCGGTGGCACCCTCACCCATTTTGCCGCTCCTCCGGTCCTCATGGTGGCCGAACGATGGGATTGGGACATGGGGTTCATGATCACCAACTTCGGCTGGAAGGCCATCCTCGGCATCCTGCTCTCCAACTCCCTCTATTTCCTTCTCTTCCGCAGGCAATTCTCCGATCTCAAGGATCCCTTCAGCGGACTTGATGCAAATACCCCCGCGCGCTGGGAGGAACGGGAGGATCCCATTCCTCCCGTGATCACTGCAGTCCACCTTCTCTTCCTCGGCTGGACGGTCTTCATGGCACACTATCCTCCGCTCTTTCTCGGCGGTTTTCTCATCCTCCTGGGTTTCACCGAGGCTACCGGTCACCATCAGAACGACGTCAGGATGCGCATGCCTCTCCTGGTGGGATGTTTCCTGGCCGGGCTGGTGGTCCACGGCGGATGCCAGGGTTGGTGGATTGAGCTCCTGCTCACCACCTTTGATAATGAGTGGATTCTCATGATCGGCGCCACCATCCTTACCGCCTTCAACGACAATGCAGCCGTCACCTACCTCGCCTCCCAGGCCCCCCAGCTGGCCGAGGCCGCCAAGTATGCCGTCGTTGCCGGTGCGGTGACCGGGGGCGGACTCACCGTGATTGCCAATGCCCCCAATCCAGCCGGCCAGGCCATCTTGGGCCGCTTTTTCAAGGGTGGCGTTTCCCCGGCCAAGCTCGCTCTTGCCGCCCTCCTGCCTACGGTCATCGTCGGGATGGCATTCATGCTCCTGTAACCATCGCTTATGTTCACGGGATTGATCGAAGCAGCCGGGCACGTCGCCTCGCTTGAAGCGCTTGGTGAGCAGGCCCGTCTGGTGGTCGAGATCCCCTTTGCGGATTCCCTCGCCATCGGGGAAAGCGTGTCCATCAACGGTTGCTGCCTCACGGTGGCACATCAGGAGGCAGGCACTGCCGGATTTGACGTCCTTACCCAGACCCTCTCGGTCACCTCCCTGGATGGCCTTCAGAACGGTGATCTGGTCAACCTGGAGCGGGCCCTCCCC
>DMYM01000405.1:3545-7255 GCA_003483645.1 Verrucomicrobiales bacterium | reverse complement strand
GTTTGTCGGTAAAAGACGATTGAGCGGGGACAACATGTGGGAGGAGCAGCTTTTCCAGGCGCCTGGTTTCTGCGATCAGAGCATCTTCATTCCATTGCTCCTTGAGCAATTGCTGCAAAGTTCGTGCATAGCGCTCACGACCCGATTTGGATTGATACAGTTTGTGGGCGATCATCCCTTTGGTTTTGACCGAAGTAGGAGCCTTGGGATCGTAGCCGAGTTTGCTGTATTTGGCGAAGAGGGCATCAGCTCCCCATGGGAGAAAGTGGAACTTGCCATTCTCCGGATTGAAGTAGGCGAAGAAATTATTTTGGTTCCCGGTGTAGCCGTCCCAGAATCCGATGAGTCCCTCGACAGCCCAGAATCGGTAGAAGGCATCAAGGTCGACCAGTTCCCCTATTAGGTTTTCGGGGGCAGAGTCCACTTGATCACTTTCAAGGAGGTCGATGAGCTGCTTGATCATGGCGCGCCCTCGTTTGTCCTTTCCGAACTTTTTCTCAAAGCTGCCTTCCCATCCCTTCCGGAAGTCCACCGCAGTTCCTTCGTAAAGAGTCCCGCTGCTATTCCCAAATGCGCGTCGGACAAGAGGCTTACGAATCGTTTCGACATGAGAATAGACGCCCAGGTTGATTCCATTGACGGTGACCTTTGCAAAGGCACATCGAGGCGCCGGGGACCCGGAACTGTTGAACATCGAGTATCCCATGTGCTGATTCACCAAAGTGGCATCCTGCTTGTTGTTGTTTAGTGTGAGTGTGGTCAGCCCCTCGATCCCGCCGTTCCTGTCAACGTGGTTTAACTTTACCTTGAGCGAGGGTCGGGAGGCGCTCTGTGAGCCAATGAATCCCTTCTTGCGGACCCCGACATTGGGGAACCTGTGGTTATCGATCGTGATGCTGGCTTCCACATAGGTATAAGGTCCGTCGATCGGTGCTTTCTTTCGTTGCTCATTAAGGACTTCAAAGAGGTTTCGAGTTTGATTCCGGATGGTATTCCAGTCGTCCTCCGCAATGGTGATCTGAATATCGAGGACTCGGTCAGCAGGGAAGATCTCATCGAAGGTGAGATCTTCGCCGCTTACTGATTTGGCAGCTTGGAGCCAAACTTTGCTATTTCTTTTTCCAGGGGTGGGTTCCTCGAAAAAGACGACCTTGGCGGTGTCGATGCGACCGTCCTGGGACGCGTATCCGAAGGATTCCCCATCACTCACCGTCGGGAAGTATGGATCGAATGCGCTGACAGCTTTCTTGTCCGCTATACTTATGATCGCCAGATATTCACCGGAGCCATCTAACTTGAAGTTGGCATGGAGATTTTCCTTGTCCGGGCGCCGGTCCTTTCCAGATGCAAAGACAATGGCGTATGAGCCAGATTCCAGGTAGCGTTTGGGGAATCGCCATTTCAGGGGGGTTTCCTTGTCATCGGTCAGCGCGAAGTCTCCCAGGCTAATGCTCTTGGAGCTATTATTGAAGAGTTCGATCCAATCCGGGTGATCACCGTCTTCGTCTGCAAACCCATGGCCTCCCCGGGCCATTACTTCGGAAATAACCAGTTCGGCATTTACGGAAGGAAAGAGAGAGCAGAGGAGAATGGCAAGGGGGAGGACAGTTTCCGCTTTCATGAGAATGAGTGCTTCAGGAGGGTGAGAATCCTACGACCATTATGAGATTGTCGCTATTACTATAATCCTTTGTCATTGTAATGCGTGATTTGAGGAGAGAGTCCGCAGCACCGGGGTCGGGGCAAGGTGGACGACAAGGCCACTGCCGTTTCTACAAGGCTGTAGATGTGTGGCTTCTCAGGAAGTTCCTGATGAATTTCATCCCCGTTTTCTGACTCTTCTCGGGGTGGAACTGGGTAGCGATCAGGCGGCCGCGTTGAATGGCGCCGGTGAAGGCGACTCCGTATTCCGTTTCTGCCGCGATCAGGGAGGAGTCGAGTGGAGTGGGGAAGTAAGAGTGCACGTAGTAGAAGTAGGGAGTCTCTCCCAGGTCTGTCCACGGGGTCTTGGAAGAATCGCTGAGCGTTACACTGTTCCAGCCCATATGAGGAACCTTCAGTTCGCTTCGGGGAAAGCGGGTCACCTGTCCCTGGAATATGGAAAGGCCTCTGACCCCGGGTGACTCTTCGCTTCCTTCAAAGAGGAGCTGGTATCCGATGCATATTCCAAAGAAGGGCCGGTCAGCCTTGATCCAGTCCACGAGCGGTTCAACGAGTCCAAGGTTGTCGAGCTTGGTCATGCAGTTTCCAAAGGCTCCCTGACCGGGAAAAAAGACGATCTCGAGATCATCCATCTGCTCCGGTGCGGTGATGAGCCGGGGCGGGGCGCCGAGGGTTTCCAGCGCCTTGATGAGGCTGCGGATGTTTCCGCCGCCGTAGTCGATGACGCCGATCTGGGATTCAGGAGGCAAGAGGCGAAAGATGGGAAGTCGATGTGTGCGGGGATCGGTGGTCCGGAGGCTAGAGAGTCTCCTTGGTGCTGGGAACGCCCTTCACGCGGGGATCGCGGCTTACCGCAACTCGCAGGGCGCGCGCCAGAGACTTGAAGGTGCTTTCGGCAATGTGGTGCCCGTCGCGGCCATAGAAGACTTCCACGTGCATGTTGGCGCGGAGGTTGGAGGCGAGGGCGCGGAAGAATTCCTCCACCAGACTGAAGGGGAAGTTCTGTGCATCCGGGGTGTCTCCCGGAGTGCGAAATTCAAGCCAGGGTCGGTTGCTGAGGTCGACCACAACCCGTGAGAGGGTTTCGTCCATGGGGACGTAGGCGTGGCCGTATCGGGCGATGCCCTGCTTGTCACCAAGGGCTTCCCGCAGGCATTCGCCGAGCACGATGCCGCTATCCTCGACCGTGTGGTGGTAGTCGACTTCAACGTCACCGCTGACCTTGAGTTCCAGATCGATCAGGGAGTGCCGCGAGAAGAGGGTGAGCATGTGATCGAAGAAGGGGACTCCCGTTTCGATCTTCGATTCACCACTCCCGTCAAGATTGAGAGTCAGGCTGACGTCAGTCTCGGAGGTGTTTCGCGACCGGCTCGCCGAGCGGGGATTCTGCGACATGCTGTGGCTGGTGGTTTGGACCTATTTCTTTTTCTTTCCGAGGAGGGCCGCGCCGAGGGCTCCGAGAATGACCAGGACGAGGACGATAACGAGAACCACCTGCGTCTTGGAGCCTCCTGCCGGTTCGGCCTCCTGCGGGGATGCCCCGGCGGTGGAAGGGGTGCTGGTGGCAGGATTTCCGCTATTCTTGGGTTCGGGCTTGGGTTCCGGCTTTGGCTCCGGCTTTGGCTCCGGCTCGGGTTTCGGCTCCGGATCGGGCTCCGGATCGGGCTCCTCGGGAGGGGTGAGGGCCTCTTCCAGCCGATCAAGGTAGCGAACTGGAACCTTGAGGGACTTGAGTTGCTTCAGGATTTCCTCGCCCGTTTCAAAATCGCTGCTCCGGGTCGCATCCCAGGCGTCGCGGTGGAGGGGGCCGGCGAAGATCTTCTCCTCGGCCAGCCCTTCCTTTTCAAGGGCGGAGAGGGTGTTCTTGACACTGTTGAGGACCTTGCGCATCGGGTCACTGTGGTACTCGTTCAGCGAAAGCCACTTGGTCTTCAGTTCGTTGGTTTCGCGCCCGACGAGTTTGAGGTAATCGGCGTCGGCCTTGTCCTGCGCCGCCTTGTTCAGGCCGCGGACGTTTGCCGGAAGAGTGGCTCGCGCACGTTCGCGGG
>DMYM01000405.1:0-3211 GCA_003483645.1 Verrucomicrobiales bacterium | reverse complement strand
GGGCCTGTCTCTTGAACTGCACCTGACCGACCTGGCGTTGCAGGATCGGTCCGTAGGTCTTCAGAGTATCGATAGCCGCCTCACGGGCCTTGGCATAGTTCTCGGAGGCGGCAAAGTCGGAATTGAGCTTCTCGAAATGCCGCATGGTCATCATTAAATTGGAGGTATCCTTGGCGGCCAGCATGTCGGAGTATGCCATGCCGGCATCGATGGCGTAGGCGTCCCGTTCACGCGCTGCAGGCTTGATCCACTTGTTATCCAGCTTGAGGCCACCGGCGGCCGCCTTTTTGTATTCCTGCTGGAGGACCCCCAGAATACTTTTTGCGTCGGCGGCGTGCTTTCCTTCCGGAAAAATCTCAAGGAAGGCCGTGCACTTGGTCATTCTTCGCTGGTAGTCCTCGGGAGTCAGGCGGTCCGGGGTCGGGACCAACTTTCCCATGTTCCTGAACTGGATGTCTTCCTTGGTGTCAATCTCGACCCGTTCGATGTTTGTCTTGAGGTAGCGGTCGGTCTGGAAGATGCCGGGGCGCTTCTCCCATTTCAGTTCCAGAACGCCGGGAGTTTCCAGCATCACCTTTCCGTCCTTGGGAGGGCGGCCGTCATTGAAGTGAATTCGGTCTGCCAGGAGGAGGCTGGTGCCGAGATTCAGGAGGAGAAAGGTGCTAATGGGCTTCATGTAGCGGGAAGGCATGTATTGTGCTGACGCGCGTATTGTGGAACAAAAGGCCCGAACTTGGCCAATGAATTCATTCTCGGACTATCAAGTCAGCTTGGTGTTTACACAGTAGTGCGGCACGGAGGGGCGGGCGGCTGTGAAGAATAGCGGCAAGGAAGCAAAATCGTTCCTCAGACAGGTCTCACTACAACGGATTTCAGGGCCGGGGTTTCTGAGGAGATCGCCCCGGGAGATCTGGAGTTGGAGGGGTGGCAGGTGGGATGTGCCCTGTAAGGGTCAGGAACTGTTGTTGGGGTTCGTAGAATTGCTCTACCGGGGCCGGGTGGGAGAAAAGGCTTTTTCATCCGGGGTGGGGAGTTACAGTCATCCCAAGGTCCTCATAGGTGATTACGATCGCAATTTCGAGCCAGAAGGGTGGAGTCGGCAAGACGACGGTCGCGATCAATCTGGCTCATGCTTTTGCCAGGAGCGGTCGCCGCACGGTGCTTGTGGACTCCGATCCCCAGGGTTCGGTGGGATTGTCCCTTACCCGGCAGAGTCGGCGGTTATCGGGTTTTTACGATCTTATCGACGATCCGGCGGTGTGCACCGCTGATCTCATTGTCCCGACGCGTCTCGAGACTCTGAGTCTGGTTCCGGCCGGACAGGCCAGTGTCTATGATCTGAAGGGATCTGCGCCCGGCGCGGTCCTGCGCCGGTTACGCACTTTTCTGCGAGACCTGGCTTCCCTTGATGTCGAGATCTGCATTGTCGATACCGCCGCCGGTTTCTTTGGAGCCACCGGCGACGTGCTTTCTGCGGCCAACGCGGTCATGGTCCCGCAGCAGGCTGAACCGCTGGGGATACGCTCCGTTCCCAAGATGCTGGAAGCCCTGACCCGGATGCGAATTGTCAATCCTCAGCTAGTAGTCCTGGGAGTAGCGCTCACCATGATGCAGAGCAGGCTCCCGGAGAGCCGGGATGCCGTGCAGGCGCTGCGGGCAATCCTTCCGCCGGAGATGGTGATGCGGACGGTGATCCCCCGCGATGACCTTTTCATCAAGGCCAGTGCCCGTGGTGTTCCGGCCGGGGTGATGGACGGGGGAGACCCGATGCTGGGTATATTCGACAATCTCCGAATCGAAGTGGAGCGCAGGCTGGGCGTGACTGCACAGTTTTGAGTGCATCCTAGAATTCGTCGATTAGTTTTGGCAAGGAGGAGGGAATTTTGCATCAAGGCATGCGACTCTTGAAACCGAGGAGGGCACATGGATCCGATTGAATCATGGGTGGATACCCGCGAGCTGCGACGCATGGCAGATGCGCTGCTCGCCTCGCCTCCCGATCCGGAAGAGGCCGCCTTCGGCACTGACTTTGTTGGCTATGAGGTGGAGGGTTCACCGTCTTCCCGGCCAGCTTCCCGGCAACCGGCCACCCCCGGGGAGGAGAGCGCCTGCAGCACTCTGGCGGCGGCCCGGGAATTCGCACAGCGGGGGGGAATGCTTGAACCCCAGGCGCATTCACCGGGGGAACCGGGTGAGGCAGCGGAACTGACCCAGGTTACGCCGGTAGCGGCGGCCGGGTTGTCACCGCCTTCACCTGCCCCTCCTCCCTTCATCTCCGGGCTCAGATCCTTCGGCCCATGGCTCCGGGAGGCAGTGCAGGCGAGATCGTTTTTCCTGCTCGATCGCGGAGGAGGCATTCTCATCGACGAGGTCCGGTCCAGCAAGCTGCGCCAGGTGGCAAGAACCCTGGCGCAGGCCTCCTATACCGCCAACCGGCAGGCCGGAACAGTGGCGGTTGGGAATTTGCACATAAAAGTGGCCCCTGAATTCGTCCTGGAAGTGGTCCCCGTCAATACACGCCATGGGCCACTGATCCTTGGCATTATCGTTCCTCATCCGCTCAATTCCGGGCATGTGGAGGTGGTGGCACGGGGTTTGCAGCAGGTCGTTAACGTCCGTTCACAGTCCTGATTCCCTTATGTGCCGAAGATTTCAATTTTCTTTTGAGGTCATTGGTTTAGTTTCATATGTGATCCCAGCCACGCCTGTCGACTAAGACCCCTTAATTCCATGGCTGACGAACACCCCCCGAACCCCGATCCCAAAGACCCCCGCAAACCGAGTGAATCGGGTGGATTCAATTGGCGGGTCCTCATCCTCTTCGCGATTGCCCTGGGCCTTCTCACCATTGCTCTCTCTGGTGCCGGGAAGGGCAAGGGCAAGCCGATCTCCTTCAGCGAGTTCAAGGCCAAGCTGGAGGAGGGGAAAATTGTCACGGGAGTGGGTCAGTACCCACTCGAAGTGGTTACCAATGAGTCTTCGTTCAACGCGCAAATCGTAGGCTACCTTACCCAGGAGCCCACGATCATCCGCCGCAGTGGCGAAACGCCGCGGTCTTTCCGGGTCCGGATCAATCTTAATCTGGACGGTCCCAAGTTGACCAGGCTGCTGGGCTCTCGCGTGCAGAGTGTGCCGCCTGAGGATGTTACGGCACTGGAAGGCCAAGACACTACTTTCGCTGAATTCGAACAATGGGTATCCGGACATGAAG
>DMYM01000329.1 GCA_003483645.1 Verrucomicrobiales bacterium | reverse complement strand
ATGCCGCCGCCAGCCATCCACATCGTGAAGCCATAGGCGTTATGGTCGCGACCAGTCCCCTTGGCGTACTCGGCGGTAGGCTGACGACCGAACTCCCCGCCCCACACGATAAGGGTCTCATCCAGCATGCCTCGCTGCTTGAGGTCCGAAATGAGCCCTGCGATGGGCTTATCGGTATTTCCGGCATGCTTGTTATGGTTTGCCTCCAGATTTCCATGGGCATCCCAGTTGGCGTCGTTGTGCGCGCCCCCCGAGTAAATCTGGATGAAGCGCACCCCACGCTCCACGAGACGACGAGCGAGCATGCACTTACGTCCATAATCGTCGGTGCGGCCTTCCCCGATTCCGTAAAGTTTCTTCACGTGGTCCGGCTCGGAGTCGAGATTTATGGCCTCCGGGGCGGTCATCTGCATGCGGTAGGCCAGCTCGTAGCTGGAAACGCGGGAGGAAAGGTCCGACTGGTCTTCGCGCAGGCCCAGGTGCTCCCGGTTCATGGTGCTGAGATAATCGAGAAGGGTGCGTTGCTGCTCCCGCGGCATGTTATGCGCGTTCTTGAGGTTGAGGATCGGGTCCCCCTGCGAACGGAACACCGTCCCCCCATAGCTCGCGGGCATGTATCCCGAGGTCCAGTTCTTGGCTCCACTGATCGGTCCTCCGCTGTTTTCGAGCATGACCACGTAGCCCGGAAGGTTCTCGTTCACACTGCCAAGACCGTAGTTCACCCACGATCCCAGCGAAGGCTTTCCGCTGACCACTGAGCCACAATTCATATTGAGCATGGCCGAGCCGTGAATGGGGGATTCAGCGGTCATGGAGTGAATGAAGGCAATGTCATCAACCCGTTTGGCCAGGTGCGGAAAAAGAGTCGAGACGTGCTTGCCGGACTGGCCGTACTGGGAGAATTCCCATTTGGGCCCGACCACACGCCCCTTGTTCTTCTTTCCGCCTCGCCCGAAAGTATTCACATCGATGGTCTTGCCATCCAGAGGGTAGAGCTTGGGCTTGTACTCAAAGGTATCCATGTGACTCGGTCCGCCGTACATGAAGAGGAAGATCACCGACTTGGCTCGCTGCGGCAGCATCGAATCCTTGGGCGCAAGCGGGTTCCCGTACAAACTGGCCGCTCCCGCCTTGTTGAAGAATCCGTCCTGGGCCATCATGCCGGTCAGGGCCAGGGAGGTGAAGCCTCCGCCAAGGTGGCGAATGGCCTCCCGACGGTTGATCTGGCCGCAAAAGGTGTTCACTTGTTTGTTCATGATCTTGAGAAATAAGAAGGTGGAGGGGGAAGAGCGGTTGGGGGTCAGTCTAAAAAGAAGAACTCGTTGAGGTTCAGCACCAGGAGAGCAAAACGGTTGAAGGCCTCTTCCGAGGAGAGCTTGTGTTCGCGCATCATCACTTCCACGAATTCCATCCCATAATCCAGTTCACGCGCAGTGGCCGGACGCGAAAGGGCGATCTCGAGGGCCAGACCGATCTGTCGTCGGGGGTCATCCGGCGCCTCGGCTCGCAGGCGTTTGGCAAAACTGACGGCCTCCTCGTTGACGAAGGAACTGTTCATCATGGCCAGGGCCTGGGTGGGCAGGATGCTCCGGAAGCGCACCGGGCAGGTTCCATCGGTGTCCGCGAGGTCAAAGTCCTGCAGGATGGGCGGCACCAGCGAGCGCTTCACCTTGATATAAACACTACGCCGGGTCTGCTCTTCCTCTGGTGAGTTCCCCCACTTTCCTCCCTTGGTCGAGGAGGTAGCCAGAACTTCGGCGGACAGCTTGATGTAGATGCTTGGACCCCCCATCTTCCTGTTGAGCCGCCCGGTCGCGGCCAGAACGGAGTCCCGCAATTCCTCCGCCGTGAGTCGCCGCATGTTGAAGCGCCAGAACCACTTGTTGTCCGGATCCTTGGAGAGGGCGGCGGCCTCTCCCCGGGAAGACATCTGGTAAGCCTGCGAAAGCATGATGACCTTGTGCATGGCCTTCAGGCTCCACTTCCTGGTCACCAGTTCAGTGGCCAGCCAATCGAGGAGCACCGGGTGAGAGGGACGCTCTCCAAGGTAACCGAAATCGTTGGGGGTGGCGCAGATCCCACGTCCAAAGTGATGCTGCCAGAGACGGTTCATGATAACGCGGGAGGTGCGCGGATTGTCGGGCTTGATCACCCACTGCGCCAGGGCCAGGCGCCGGCCACTGGTATTGCGTCCATGCACAGGTGGAGTGCCTTTCAGTTCCTCTGCCCCGAAGATGCCTGGGATCCGGGTGGTGACCACCGTCTCGTCCTTGGCGTGGGGATTGCCACGCATGTGGATATGAAGCGCCGGGGGTGTTTTGCCGTGCTCCTGCACGACCTGGGCATTCACACTGGTGGGCTTGGGACGCCGTTGCGCGTGCTGCGCGATCTGCTCCTTGAGCTTCTTACGTTTCTCAATGAGCCCCTTGTCCACGCCCTTGGCCTTCGACATCGAAAGGGCCACATCAATGGTGAACTTCTCGCCCTGATGGGCCTTTACCCCGAAGTCGAAGGACTGCCTACCGCTCTTCTGCCGCACGTGGACAGTCACCACGTTGCGTCCGGTCTGCAGGGAGGAAAGGAACTTCTTGTCCGCGTCAAACTCCTTGTAGGATCCGATAACCCCGCTCCGCTTCAAGACGTGCTGCCCGTTGAGGTAAAGGTCGAAGTCCTCGTCGTGAATGAGAGAGAGTCTCAGCTTCTCCGGTATACTCTCGAGCAGGAACGTTCCCTGGGCCCAGAGTTCCTTGCGGTCCCACTGGGTGTGGATCTTTACTCCCGGAGTCCCCGGCTTGCCAAAACCCGCCCGGCCCTTCTTCCATTTCTGGTTCTCGGCGCGGAAGTTCACCGCCGACCAGTTGGCCGCCGGCTTGCTGGTGGTGTAGAACCATTGGGCCGGATCGGCCTCCCGTCCGTCCCCAAGCAGGACATAGAAATCACCGTCAGAACTGCTGAGCCTCCCCTCCAGGCTCGGAAAGGCCTTGATCAACTGCTGCCCCATCTGTTTTTCGGCATCCTTCAGTCCAGCCTTGAAGCGCTCGCCCTCCGCATCGTGCTTCTGCAGGGCGGCCTGGTAGCTGGCATCTCCCTCGCCACCCCCGACCTTCTCGACGTTGGCTCCACCCTTCCCCGGCTGCTTCATCCCACGGAAGAAGGCCATGAAGCTGTAGTAGTCCTCCTGCGAGATCGGATCCCCCTTGTGGTCGTGACAACGCGCGCATCCAACCGTCATCCCCAGCATTCCTTCCGCGGTGATGCGAAGGTCATCATCCAGGTTATCGAAGAGGTGCAGCAGGCGATCCGCAGGCTCATCATCCCACTGCATGAGACGGTGAAATCCGGTTGCAATCATGGATTGCGAGGTCGGCTTCTCGATCTCGTCACCCGCCAGTTGCTGGAGGAGAAACTGATCGTAGGGCAGATCCATGTTAAGGGCATCGATCACATAATCCCGGTAGCGCCAGATATGCGGCTTGTCGGAGTCGCGCTCAAAGCCGTTGGACTCGGCATAACGCACGATATCGAGCCAGTGCCGTGCCCATTTCTCCCCGTAATGGGGAGAAGCCAGCAGGCGGTCGATGACCTTCTCCCACGCAC
>DMYM01000174.1 GCA_003483645.1 Verrucomicrobiales bacterium | reverse complement strand
TGACAAGTCCTACAAGGACTTCGAGTTGAATGTGAAGTTCAAGATCACGCCGGTGAAGGGCGGGATCAATTCCGGGGTCCAGATCCGGAGTCAGCGTATCGCGAACCATCACGAGATGATCGGCTATCAGGCGGATGTGGCGAAGAATTACTGGGGAAAGATCTATGACGAATCGCGCCGCCGGAAGGTCATCTCCAAGGTGCTGGATCCGGAGGCCTTGGCCAAAGTGATCAAACCGGAGGGGTGGAACCACTACCGCATTGTATGCGAGGGTCCGCGGATCCGCATGTGGCTCAACGATGTGGCGTGTGCCGACTACATCGAGAAGGATTCCAGGATTCCTCTCGAGGGATACATCGGCCTGCAGGTGCATGGTGGCGGAACGCTCACGGTGCGGTTCAAGGAGATCACCTTGAAGGAGTTGTCCCCCTCCAAAGCCGGGTAGCAGCAAGCAGGAGAGCAGGAGCGGGTTATCGGCCGACCCTGTCCCTGAAAGGCAGATAGGGAGATCCATGTGTCCGGGGCATATTCGCCCCGGGCCGGTGGTGACTATCGGCCGAAGAGCAGGTGGAGATGGTAGAGGTAGAGTTCGCGCAGGGTGAAAATTGCGCGGGACTTCATCGATTCGAATCGTGAGGTGGTGGTGCCGGAGGGTGAGGCTTCGATGCCTTGCCTGCGGGCGATGAGCACACCGCGCTTGAGATGCCAGGGGTCGCTCACGATGAGGGCGCTTGCGAAGCCCTGTTGATCCAGGATGTTCTTGGCCTCTTCCAGGTTTTGGATGGTGGTGCGGGAACGGCTTTCCAGGAAGAGCACGTTTTCCGGAATGCCCCACTGGAGGCAGTAATCGCGAGCCACTTCTCCCTCCGAGTAGGGTGCGCCCGTTCCTTTTCCCCCGGTAAGCACGAGCGCCGTGACGCGGTCCTCCTGATACAACCTGATGGCGTGATTGAGGCGTTCGCGGAATACGGGAGAGGGTTTTTTATGCCAGGCTGCTCCCCCGAGGACGATAGCACAGTCGGCATTCTGTCCGTTGTCGCGAAAACCGTAACGGTTGATCGAAACGGTCTGCCAGATGAAATAGAGTGCGAGTGCGCCGAGGAAGCAGAGGATGAGGCGCCGGAGATTACGCGGCTTCCGTTCCGGGTTTCTCCTATTATCCGGTGTGGCCTGAGGAGCGGAGCCGGCAGCGCCGTCCGGCTTCTGATCCGTGGTGCGGACCTGACCTGTTGCCTGACCGTCGCTCATACCAGCAGGCTCTACTCTATACCCCAGTGTGGAGAGATGGCGAGGAATCAGTGGTCAGTCTACCGGGGACGGTGTACCACAGTGCGGGGTACACCGTATAATGCCGCCTCTCTCTGCCCTTGAACATTCCGGAGGGAGATGCTGGACCAGGACTTAATGCGCCTCCAGCCAGTTTGTTCCTGTTCCGGCATCCACCTTGATGGGAACGTTATTGGGAAGAGGCAGGGCCATCTGCATCGCTTCCACAATGGCCGGGATTAATTCGTCTGCTTCCTCTTCGGACAGATCGAAGACCAGTTCGTCGTGCACCTGCAGAAGCATGCGGCTTCGGTAGCCGCCGTCATGCAGGAGCTCCTGCACCCGGATCATGGCAACTTTGATCATGTCGGCGGCGCTCCCCTGGATGGGGGTGTTGATGGCGGCCCGTTGGGCATTGCCGCGCACGGTGGCATTGGCCGAATTGATGTCGCGCAGGTAGCGCCTTCGCCCGGTGAGGGTCTCGACGTAGCCATTCTCCTTCGCTCCCGCCACCGTGGAATCCATGTAATCCTTCACCTGGGGATACTGCTCGAAGTAGGTGCTGATGATCTCACCCGCTTCCGCCCGCGGGATGCCCAGCCTTTGTCCGAGACCGAAGGCCGAGATGCCGTAGATGATCCCGAAGTTGACCATTTTTGCGGCGCTGCGCATGGCCGGTTCCACCTCTTCAAGGTCGACTCCATGTACTCTCGCGGCAGTGGCGGAGTGGATGTCGAGGTCCTTTCCGAAAGCCTCGATCATGCCTGTGTCGCCCGACATGGCTGCCATGATGCGCAATTCGATCTGCGAGTAGTCGGCCGAGAGGAGCGTAAAGCCTTCTCCCCGCGGTACGAAGGCGGTCCGGATTCCGCGTCCGAGTTCGGTCCGGACCGGGATGTTCTGCAGGTTGGGGTCGCTGGAGGCCAGTCGTCCGGTGGCGGCCACCAACTGGTGGAACTGCGTGTGCACGCGTCCGTCTTTTCCCGCCACCCGCTCGGGGAGTCGGTCGATGTAGGTCGACTTGAGCTTGGCGGCTTCCCGGTAGGAGAGGATGTCGGCCACGAAAGGGTGTTTGACCGCGAGGGAAGTCAGGGTCTGCTCGTCAGTCTTGTACTGTCCGGTAGCGGTCCTGCGCGGTTTGTCCGCCAGCTTCATCTCATCAAAGAGAATCTCTCCGAGTTGCTTGGGGGAGTTGAGATTGAATTCCCGGCCGGCCTGCCCGACGAGAGACTTGGAGAGGTCATCGATACGCTTCTGCATGTCTTCGCCACAGGCCGCGAGGACCTCCAGGTCGAGGGCGATTCCCTCATCCTCCATCGCGACCAGGACGGGAAGAACCGGTGCTTCGATGTCATAGAAGACGCGGTGCTGGCCCTTCTCCTCAAGACGGGGGCGCAGCTTGTCAGCCAGTTGGAGAGTGACATCGGCATCCTCCCCCGCATACCGGGCGAGCTTCTTCACGGGAATCGAGGCGACATCGATGACTTCCTTTTCCTCGAAGAGATCCCCCTGGGCTGAACGTTCTCCCGCCTTGGAGGGATCGCCCCCGGTCAGTTCATTGAGCTTGATGGGCGTGTAGGCCAGGAGGGACTCCGCGAGGTAGTCCATGGTGTGGCGCTGGTCGGGTTCCAGCAGGGTGTGGGCCAGGAGGGTGTCGAAGAAGGGGCCTTGCACTTTCATCCCGTGGTTGCGGAGGACGGCGAGATCGTATTTGAGGTTGTGACCGATCTTTTCAGCCGGGCCCGTCAACGCGGTCCGGAAGACCTCCAGGGCCTCTGCATCCGGGAGGGTGGCGAAAACTGCCGTCCCGCTCTTCCAGCTGAACGAGATGCCGAGCAGCTTGGCATTGAAGCGGTCGAGGGAAGTGGTTTCGATGTCGAAGCAGAAGCGCTCCCGGCTCTCCAGCGATTCGGCCAGTCTGCGGCGCTTGGCGTCGGTGTCGGCGAGGGTGTATTTCGTGCTGACGTCCTTGATGGTCTTGAGGTCGGCAGCGAGGACTTCCTCTCCTTTTTCGTCGACCACCACCGCACTCTGTCCGCGACCGGCCACGAATTCCCTGCCGAAGAGGCGTCGTCCCAGGGCATTGAACTCAAACTCCGTGAAGAGCGACTTGACCGCTTCGTCGTCGCGTTCCTGTAGGGCAAGGTCTTTGAGGCTCTGCTCCACCGGGACATTCTTTATGATGGTGGCGAGTTCCTTCGAGAGCCGGGCCTGAGCGGCATTTTCGATCACACGTTCCTTGAGCTTTCCCTTCAGCGATCCGGTGTTTTCCAGCAGGTTCTCCACGGATCCCCACTCGGCGATCAGTTTCCTTGCGGTCTTTTCACCCACTCCGGGGATCCCCGGGATGTTGTCGGACGTGTCGCCCATCAATCCCAGGATATCGATGACCTGGTCGGGGTGCTCGATCTCCCAGAGTTCGAGCAGTGCGGAGAGGTCCACTATCTCGTGTTCGTTTCCACGCCGTCCCGGCTTCCACATGACACTGTGTTCCGAGATGAGTTGACCGAAGTCCTTGTCGGGGGTCACCATGAAGGTTTCGATCCCGCCCGCTTCATCGGCCTGGTGGGCGAGGGTTCCGATGATGTCGTCAGCCTCATAGCCGTCGAGTTCCAGCAGGGGGATGCGGAAGGCCTGGCAGAGGCGCTTGAGATTGGGAAGGGCAGCGGCCAGGTCCTCGGGCATCTCCTCCCGGTTGGCCTTGTATTCCGGGTAGATTTTATGGCGTGGGGTTGGAGCCCGGGTGTCGAAGGCGACCGCGAGGTGAGTGGGTTTCTCCTTCTCGAGGATGGTCAGGATGGTGTTGGTAAACCCGAAGAGCGCGGAGCTGTTTACCCCTTTAGAGGTAAAGATGGGGTTGCGAATCAGCGCGAAATGGGCCCGGTAGGCCAATGCCATGCCATCAAGCAGGAAGAGCCGCTGCATGCCGGAGGATTCCGGGGAGAGCTCCTCAGGTCAACGGTTTCCCCCAATTTGACAAATCCGCGAAAATAGCCCTTTATTGAGAGGTAGACCATTTATCCAAATGAATAAATACGCCATCTGGGCTGCCGCCATCATCATCAGCTTCTTCGTGGGGCGCGGGATGTACCCCCCTCTCAGTGGAGCCCTTCTCGCCGAGGGGGCGTCCGCGGGCGCGCCGCAACAGGTGTTTCAAGAGGTAAAGTATGGGGCCGGTAGCCGTGAGCTCCTCATCAAGATCAATCTGAAGTCCATCGAGGAGCGTGAGATGCCCGCGACCGTCGAGCTGAAGAAGCGTACGACCGTCGCCACAAGCGATGGAAGCCAGGAGACAGCGCTTGAGGTGGGAACCACGGTGAACGTCCGCAAGATGAACGGCTACAACCTTGAGATTTCCCCGGGGGGACCGCTTGTTGGATTCGTTCCCATCGTTGAGACCGACTTTGTCGAGCACGTGATTGCCTACCGGGCGCGTCGCCACTTTGGGGGGGACACTGCCATCGCGGACAATCCGGAGCCGAGCCCCGTGCCTCCGCCCACTCTTCCGGAGGTCGCGGCCAACACCCCTCCCAAGGCGAATCCCACTCCGAGTCCGGCTCCCGCCCCAGAGCCTGCGCCAGCTCCCGCCCCAGAGCCTGAACCCGCTCCGGAGCCCGCGCCCGCGAACCTGAACGCCGAGCAGATCGTGGCGGCCATGGAGGAGAGCGTGAAGGGAGGTAGCATCAAGGAGTTCAAGTTTGAGCAGGTGGAAGGCTGGAAGGCCGGTGAAGAGGAGAACGTGGATGGGGAGATGTACCAGACCGGGTTGGCTGCCTATAAGGCGCAGACCATCTTCGGCGAAAAGACGGTGCAGGCCAAGGCCCTCATCAAGGAGGGCAAGGTGGTCAAGTGGATCTACGCCAAGACCGGGATGGAAATCCGCTAGGCGGGTTTCCATTTTGTTCCGGGTTGGCGGTTGGCGGCAGTGGGAGGGCGAAGGCTCTCATGCTTGCTCCCTCACTTCAGGGAGATGTCCTGTGGTTGGGATGCGGCCCGGGCGATTGCTTTCCCATGTTGCCAGCCCCCACCCGGCTCCTGGAACCGTTTTCCCTAACAGAACCGCGTTCGCAGGTGAGCCAGATAATGCTCCGGATTGGTCCGCTCCCCGGTGACGGATTCCATTAGATCCTGGGGGAGGAGGGTGGATCCGGTGGCGTGCACCTTGTCCTGCATCCACTTGAGGAGGGGGAGGTAGTCGGCACGGGTGCAGGCGGAGGCGACCTCTTCGTCGTTGATGGCGGCGCCGTGCAGCTGGGCAGCGTTGAGATTGCCAATACTGTAGGTCGAAAAATAGCCGAGCCCACCCATTGACCAGTGGATGTCCTGCAGGCAGCCGTTGGCGTCGTCGGGTGGTCGGAAGCCGAAGAGGGATTCGAATTCCGTATTCCACGCCTCCGGGACGTCAGCCACTTCCAGGGTACGGTTGAGCAGGCGCCGTTCGATGGAGAAGCGCAGGAGGATGTGCAGGTCGTAGGTGGCTTCGTCGGCTTCGACGCGGATACACGAGTAATTCGCACGGTTCACTCCACGCAGGAAGTCATCCAGGGAAAGGGTGCGGAGGTTGGGGAAGATCTCCGCTGCCCTTGGAAGCCACTTTTCCCAGAAGGGGCGGGCGCGTCCGACATGGTTTTCCCAGAGCCGGGACTGGGACTCGTGAATACCGAGGGAGACCGCCTGTCCCGAGGGCAGGCCGTGCTCGCTTCCGGGCAGGCCCTGGTCGTAGAGGCCATGGCCGGCCTCGTGCATCACTCCGAAGAGCGAGGAGAGAAAGTCCCGCTCTTCGTAGCGGGTGGTCAGGCGTGTGTCACTGGGGCCGAGGTGGGTGCAGAAGGGATGGATTACAGTATCGATGCGGCCTGCCTCGAAGTCGAATCCAAGGCTCTCTGCAATTTCACGATTCAGGACCTTCTGATCCTCGATGGGGTAGTGTGCGTCCAGCAGGTCGGCAGGGGTGGACCTGGAATTCTCAACCGCCTCGCGGGCGATCTCGGCCACCGGTTTGCGGAAACGGTCGAAAAGGCCGGCCACCTCGGCAGTATCGGAACCACGCTCGTACTCCTCAAGGAGGGCGTCATAAGGTTCGCCATGATAGCCCCAGAGTTCGGCCTTCTCCCGGGCGATATCGAGGAGGTTATTCAGGGAGGGGGCGAACTTCGAGAAATCAGACTCCCTGCGGGCTTCCACCCAGGACGCCTTGCCGCGGGAGGAACTCTCGGTGTCACGTTCCACCAGTTCCCGGGGCAGCCTGGCGGATCGGTCGAAGTGGTGGCGGAACTCCCGCAGGTTGGCCACTACCACCGGGTCGTCGCTGCCTTCCGCCTCGGCAGCTTCCAGGACGGCGCGCCATCGGTCGGAGGTGGTCAGTTCATGGGCCTTTCCCGAAAGCCAGGCCAGTTGACCTGCACGGTAGTTGACCGCGGCGGGAGGGAGGCCGGTTTCCTGGTCCCAGCCCAGCACCGAGGCAGTGGTGGAAATGAGAGCCCGTTCCCGGGCCAGTTCGCAGAGGGACTGGTAGGCGCTTGCACTCATGGGCGAACGCCTAGCGTTCCGGGCCTCTCCGGGCAAGGCAAGGATCGATTTCCTTCTTGTGGGAGGGAGTGTCGGTGCCCAGACTAAAACAGGGTGGCGCGGAGAACCCCGGAAGCCCATAATCCCCCCGTTCATGAGTATCGTCAGCAGCAGCTACGCCAGTCCGGATGCCGCCGAGGCTCTCAAACGCCAGCGGCGCATGGCGAGCATCACCAGTCTGGTCATCGCCATCCTGGTGGTGGCGCAGATTGCGATTGTCCTTGCTCTCTTCCTTCTGCCCGCCTTCAGGTTGGAGGTAGCTCCCATCGTGGCCTACTCGGCGGAGATGGAGGAAGAGGAGGTTGTTGAGCGGCCTGAGGTTACGCCTCAGGTGCAGCGCCAGCCCGCTGCTCCCAGCTCCACCATGGCAAAGGTGATAGCGACCTCCGTTCCCAGCCCCACGGCTGTTCCGGTGCCGGAAACCGATACTCCCGATCCGTCCATGGAGTTCGGGGACGGCGACGACTTCGGTGAAGGCTGGGGAGAAGGATCCGGATCCGGGTTCGGTGGGGGCACCAGCTTTTTCGGGGTAGCTTCCCGGGCGGAGCGCATCGCCTACGTCATCGACTACTCGGCATCCATGCGGGGGCAGGGGAGGGAGGATCTGATGCGCAAGGAATTAATACGTTCGGTGGACCGGATCGCCCCCAAGACGAATTACGCCCTCATCTTCTTTGCCGGTCCGGCGTGGGTGGCGGGGGATGAGGTGGACTGGACCAAGAAGGAGGCGACCGTGACAGGGAAGGGTCGACGGAAGTACGACTGGAAATCGCCCGGCACCGCTCATGAGTGG
>DMYM01000410.1:3598-4353 GCA_003483645.1 Verrucomicrobiales bacterium | reverse complement strand
CAACTAAGGGTTTAGGGTGACCCCGATGACGCGACAAGCAGTAATTGCGCATAATTTACTGAATATGAAATGTATTTGGAGCAGGCCAATATTCGGGATCGCCTTACTTTCGCTTGTCCGGGGTAAACGACGGTTCACCACTTTGGGGGAGGGAATCCAAATTGTTCCGAAATGTCAGATTGACCGGACTGCCAATGGTCTGTGAAATGGTGGGTGGTCACGACGATCGGCAGTGAATCGACCCCTATTCCCTCGTTCCGGCGCCTCCCTCTTCCTGACTCATGAAGTTAACCCGCTTTCTCGCCCCGCTCCTCCTGTGTCTCCCCGTGTCGGCCGAGACGGTCATTGCGGGGAGAGACTCCCTCATCGATGACGGCAGTCCGGATGGCTGGTCGGGGCTCTTTGTGATGGAGCCCGTCATCAGCGGTCCGGGAGGCATCGATCTGGGGACGGTGACCACTTTCAACTTCTGGGCGGACGCGAACCGGGCGGACGGTCTTCATCATGTCACGCCCATTCTGGTGCGGCGTAGCGGAGGAGCCCCCCGCATCCATGGAATCGGAACTCCTCGCGCGCCCAACAGTCCGGGATTGCAGTCGGAGCCCTTCGGGTTGACGGCGGGCAGTGACCAGGTGGATGTGAGCGACGGCTCGACCTACCACATCGCGGTGTTGCAGCAGTGGGACGGAGGCGACGACAACGGAGGGGGTCTGATTCCCTTCGGTGGGAGTGGCGGGGGTGGCATGTTCGTGGAG
>DMYM01000410.1:0-3287 GCA_003483645.1 Verrucomicrobiales bacterium | reverse complement strand
GGGGGTGGCATGTTCGTGGAGAACACCCCGGGCCCCAATCACGTGCCGGTCGTCAATGATGTTGTGGGAATCAACTACTCCTCCGGGGCCGGGGGACGGAACTACTCCTTCAACTTCGAAATCGAATTCCTGTCCGATCCGGAGGCTCCGCACGACATCACGCTGGCGGCGGGAGACCTTTTTCCGGGCCAGCCGGCCGGAACAGAAATCGGGACGTTCACGACGGACGACCTCAACTCGAATGACACGCACACCTACACCCTGGTCTCCAATCCTGGCGGCGTTTTCACGATCGCCGATGACAGGCTCACGCTTGCCGCACCGCCCGGCGCAACGGGGACAGACCACACCATCCGGGTGCGGACCACGGACAGCGACATGCTCACCTTTGAGAAGGACTTCGTCCTGACCGTGACCGCAGCCCTGGCACCGAGCGGCCTCAGCCTTTCGGCGAGCAGCATCAACACTGATGCGCCGCCCGGCGTGCTGGTGGGCACTCTGTCTACCACGGACGGGAATTCAGGAGACCAGCACGATTACACCCTGGTGCCGGGACCGGGTGATACCGACAATGACCTTTTCACGATCGCCAACGGAGATGAACTGCGCCTGGCGGCGGCCATTCCAGCCGGGCGAGGTGGCCTCAACCTGCGGGTGCGCACGACCGATCTGGCCGGGTTGTGGCAGGAAGAAGCTCTCGTCATCGTGGTTCTCGATCCGAGTTTCCGCATCAACGAATTCGTGGCCAGCAACGTGACCGGACGTCAGGACGGGGATCAGAATTTCCTGGACTGGATCGAGATCTACAACGAGCAGGGATCCCCTTCGAACTTGAACGGCTGGTTCCTCACTGACGATCCGGACGACCTCACCAAGTGGCAGTTTCCCTCTGTGGAGGTGGAACCCAACGGCTACCTCCTGATCGTTGCCTCGGGCAGGGACCGTGCGGTGGCAGGCCAGGAGCTGCATGCCAGTTTCGAGCTCTCGAGTGTGGGTGACTACCTCGCCCTGGTGAAGCCGGACGGGGTCACCATCGTGGACCAGTATTCATTCGGAGCCCAGTTCCCGGATATCGGATTCGGCTATGATGGAGCCGGGGGTGGTCAGGGGTTTCTCACTCCGACGCCGGAGGCAATGAACGGTCCTGCCTTCCAGTATGGAGCCAACGAAGTCATCTTCAGCCGGGAGCGGGGATTCTACGACGCAAGCTTCAACCTGACCCTGAGCGCGACCGTGCCGGGATCAGTCATTCGTTATACCACCAATGGAGCCAGGCCTTCCGCAAACAGCGGCACGATTTACAGCAGCCCCATCATGATCAGGCCCGACAGCAGGGGCAGCCCCCGGGGATCCCGCATCGTCCGCGCCATTGCTGTTCACGCCTCCGCGGCGGTGCAGCCGGCGGTCACTCACACCTACCTTTTCGTCAATGGCGTGAACAGCCCTGCCCGGGACGGGGTGGTGGGGCAGCCGGGGTTCCACTCCAGCATCGTGAACCATGCAAGTTACCGCGGATTGATGGACGATGCCCTCCTCGCGCAGCCAGCGGTTTCGATCGTGGGAGGCCTGCCCAACACCAGCGAGTCGGAACGCTCGGTGGAGTTTTTCACCCCGGACGGGTCAGAGCCCGGCTTTCACATCAATTGCGGAATGAAGGCGGTGGGCGGTCACGCCATTGGATCTCCCAAGAACAACTTCCGTCTCTACTTCCGCGGTCAATACGGCACCTCCAAGCTGCGCTACGATCTGTTCAAGGATCACCCCTACAGCACCGGCGCGGCGGATGTCTTCAACCGGTTAAACCTGCGGAGCGGCTCCCACGACTCCTTCTTCTGGCTCGCTAGTCCGGGCAATCCGTCCAACAGCGGGGGACCGCAGAGGGGCGATGCCCAGTACCTGCGCAACCGCTGGATCAGCGACATGCAGTTCGCGATGGGCCACGAAGCGCTGCACGGCCGCTGGGTGCATGTCTACGTCAACGGGGCCTACCATGGGCAGTATCACCTTCATGAGTGGCCCAACGATGACTTCATGGCGTCCTACCTGCCGGGTTCGGCGGAGGACTACGAGTATACCAACTCGGCGAACGCTTCCAAGGCGGGCAGCGACAACTGGCAGGCGACATGGGCCTCGGTGAAGTCGGCCGCCAGAGCCGGGGGGGCCGCAATGCGCTGGATCGATCTCGAGAATCTCATCGACTACCAGATCCTGAACTATTACGCGGGAAATCCCTGGGATTGGAATCCGAACCAGAACTGGATGGCGGCCGGACCGGGCCGTTCAAGTTCGCCGTCCGGCGGCTGGAAGTTCTTCTGCTGGGATTCCGATATCTGTCTGCAGGATCCCGGCGCCAACGTGCTGGGGAAAAACGTGCCCGACGGTATTTTCCAGAGTCTCATGAATGACGAGGAGTTTCGGATTCTCTTTCGCGACCGGGTCTACAGGCACTGCTTCCACGATGGAGTGCTTACGCCCATCAAGGTGGCGCAGGTTCACAACTTCAGGGCGGATCAGATCCGGACCAGCATCATTGCGGAGACGGCGCGATGGCAGGGGAGCGCCGCCAGTGCTCCGTGGGATCGCGATGGCGAATGGCAGAACGAGCTGAACCGCATGGACAACTATTTCCGGGTGCGCACCAGGAACCTGCTGAACCAGCTGCGGAGTCATTCCAACTGGTATCCCGTGGATGCGCCGGAGTTCGATGTCCGGGGCGGCTTCGTGGCGCGAGGGTTCAGGCCCGTCCTTACCGCGTCGGCCGGGACGATTTACTACACTACCGACGGGAGAGATCCCCGGGCCCGCAGAGGGGCAGTGAGCCCCGCCGCCACCGCCTTTACCCCCGGCAGCCTGATTATCGACGAGGCCACGGTTGTTCGCGCACGTGTGTTCAATGGGACGACCTGGTCAGCCTTGAACGAGGCGGGCTTCATCCTGGTCGGAACGCAACTGGCGGCCGCGGCGAACGCCACCATCACCGAGATCAACTGGCATCCCTATGATTCGGAGAGCTACGAGTTCATCGAGTTCAAGAACACCTCGGGAGCAACGGTCGACTTCACCGGGGTGACGCTCTCGGATGGCGTGCACTTCACCTTTCCGCTGGGATCGGTGGTGCCGCCGGGCGGACATATCGTGGCGGTGGAAGACCTGGTAGCGTTTTACGCGCGCTACGGGAGCAGCGGGTCGCCCTGGTATTTCCCGGGCATCCAGGCGGCAGGCACCTGGTCGGGGGCCCTCGACAATGACGGGGAGAGGATCGTGGTGACCGATGCCGCTGGTGCCCC
>DMYM01000434.1 GCA_003483645.1 Verrucomicrobiales bacterium | reverse complement strand
TCCGGGAAGTGGAGAGCCACTTCGCCGAGCATCATTTCGAGGACGCCTTCCAGGAGACCGACCAGGCCTGGGTAGGTGGCAATATTCGTGGTAATCTTCTGTCCCCGGGATTGCTGACTCTCCTGCGGTACACCGTGGCGGAAGAACGGCGCCACCCGGGCAAATTGACTCCCATTCTGTGTCGGCAGCTTTCGGGGCGTCATGTGGCAGTCTTCAAGTGGCGCCGCAAGTTGAAGGCAGGTCCCTCCCGGCCCCATCCGGTGCCGGATGAGATCGCGATTGCAGATCGCCTGATGTCCCTGCTGAGCTGGATCACGGAGAACTCCGGCAGGAAGCTGGAGCATCTCTGGAGGGATCTCCTCCCCAATGAGATTGGCGATGAGGAGAAGACGGGTTGGTACCACGACCTGCACTGGCTGCTCAATCAGGGCTACGTCCTGCTGATGGCGGACAGCACGATTCACCGGGCCAAGAGGCCGGGTGATGATGAGCCGAAGCGCTCCGCCAGAAAGGTGGCACGTGAGAAGGGCAAGAAGCCTCCGGCAAAGGGCGAAAAGAAAGCGCGAACCAAGGCCGCTCCCGCGCCCCCGGCGCCGGTCGAGAAGCAGTCCCGGTCGGGGTCGGATGGACGCATGCCGGGGCTTTATGCTCTGGGTGGCCGGAAGCTCGGCGGATCGCAGCATGAGGCCGCTGACCTCCATACCCGGGGGTTGCGGCCACGTTGCAACCGGCCCGTCGAAGACGAGCCGGAGAGTGAGGGTGACTCAGAGTTGCCCATTTGACAGGACAGAAACTGCCCACCTGTCCGCCTTGCCCGCTTCGCAATTGACTAAGACGAACTGAATAGTCCACGTTTCTGGTGCATAGCGTGAGTACCCCGCTTTCACATCCCGACGGCTGGTTCGGTCCGGACAGGAGCAAGTCTGCCGATCTCAACCTTGTGCAGGGATCTCCCACCGTCCCGTGTGAGGCGCGTCCCTTTCCCTTCTGGCTTTCATCGGTCATAGCCGCCGTCACCCTCGCACTGGTGGCAATCGGCCTGCGCATCTGGATCCTGCCGGCCATCCTGGCAGATCCGGAGTTTGATGTGCCGGTTATTGGCCTCACTCATGCGGAGTTGGAGCGGAGAACGCCTGAGGCGACACCGTTCGTGCGCCCTCTCGTCAAGAGGGCGCCTCCGGTTGCTCCTCGCGCGATGGTGCCCCTGCCAGTGCCCGCGGTGCAGGCGCAGATCGTGCAGGCGCCTCCCGTGCCCCCGACGGTCGAACCCTACGATCCGACTGAGATGCTGGAGGAGTCCGAAGTGCCTTTCCCGGTTCCGAAGTCCGAACCGGAGAAGAAAGTGGCCCGTTCGACTCCCAAGCCCGCTCCACCGCAGAAGACCCGGTCGAGCGACAAGCCCAGGTCCGCTCCCAAGGCGACCGGATCCAAGGGCCCCTCGCTCCCTGCGCGCGTCCTGCGGCGCTACGAGCCGGGTTATCCCGAAACTGCCCGCCGGGACAAGGTGGAAGGCCGGGTGATGCTGGATGTCCAGATCAACAGCAACGGCCGGGTGGGCTCGGTCCGCGTGTTCAGTTCCTCCGGAAGCCGTGTCCTTGATTCCACCGCCATCTCCGCGGTCAAGCGCTGGTCGTTCTCTCCCGCCCGGAAAGATGGCAAGCCGGTCAGCTCACAGGTGCACGTTCCCTTCCGCTTCTCCATCAGGTAGAGGCGCTACAGCTGTGCAGCCTCGAGTTTGGAGCGCATGGTTTCCACTTCGTTGGAGAGTTCCGACCAGTCGCTGTAGTCTTTCTCGAGCTGGTCGCTTACCGACTGGAAGGCGTTGCTGGTCTTGCGCAGTTCCTCCGCGTCGCCAGCCACTTCCGGCCTGGACATGTGTTCGGTGAGGGTCTTCTTGGCGGACTCGAACTCCGCGATGCTGGCCTCCAGTTTTTCAAGGCGCTCTTCGAGTGGCTTGAGGACTCGGGTGCGTTGCTGCCGGGCCTCGGCCTCGCGGCGTCGTTGCTCCCTCCGGTTGACTGATCCGTCGCCTGATGTGTCCGGGCCGCTGGCCGGGCCGGGCCCTGCGTTCTGCCGGGTCTCACGCCGTTCTTCCTCGGCCACCTTGTCGAGATAGTAGCTGAGGTTGCCGTAGTAGAGCCTGGGCGGCTGCTCCTGGCGGAATTCCAGGGTGCGCTCCACCACCGGATCGAGAAAGGACCGGTTGTGGGAGACGATGATGATTGTCCCGGGATAGTGGTTGAGGGCGTTTTGCAGGACTTCCTGCGACTGCATGTCGAGGTGGTTGGTGGGTTCGTCGAGGATGAGGAAGTTGGCGGGGCGCACCAGCATGCGGACCAGGGCGACACGCGAGCGCTCGCCGCCGGAGAGGACGCCCACCTCCTTGAAGACATCGTCACCACGGAAGAGGAAGCAACCGAGGAGATTGCGCACGTGAGCCATGTTCTCCCGGCTGGCGACCTCCTCCACCGTCCGTAGAACGGTGTGCCTTGGTTCCAGTTCGTCGGCGTGGGTTTGCGAAAAGAAGGAAGGGAAGACCTTGGAGCCCAGTTCGAGGATTCCGTCGGCGGGCGGTTCCTCACCCGTGATGAGCCGGCAGAAGGTCGACTTACCCGCTCCGTTGGGTCCCACCACCGCAATCTTCTGTCCGCGCGTGATTTCGAAGTCGAAGTTTTCAAAGACGGTGAGTTCACCGTAGCGCTGGGCGCTTCCTTCGAGCTTGGCCACGCAGTGGGCACTGGGAGGGGGAGGAGGAAAGGTGAAGTTCATGGCCACTTCTTCCTCCTCCAGTTCGATGCGTTCCATCTTCTCGAGTTGCTTGATGCGGCTCTGCACCTGGGAGGCCTTGGTATTCTTGGCGCGGAAGCGGTTGATCCAGCGTTCAGTCTTTTCGATCTCGCGCTGCTGTGCCCGGTACTGTTTCTCGAGGATCCCCCTGCGCAGGGCGGATTCCCTGACAAAGAAGGAATAATTGCCGGCGTACTCGGTAGCTTGTCCGCGTTCAAAGGCAATGGTGCGGTTGGTAAGCTCGTCGAGAAGGGAGCGGTCGTGCGAAATGATTGCGATAGTGCCCCTGTAGTCGCACAGGAAGCTCTCCATCCAGCGCTGGGCATCGACATCGAGGTGGTTGGTGGGCTCATCCAACAGAAGGGCGTCGGGCTCCTGCAGGAAGAGCCTGGCCATCGCGATCCGCATCTGCCAGCCGCCGGAAAACTCACAGCAGTCGCGCAGGAAGTCGTCCCGTTGAAAGCCCAGTCCCTCCAGTACGGACTCTATTCGCGGCTTGATGCGGGTGGGATCAAAATGCTCAAGTTTTAATTCCAGTTCTCCGATCTCCTGAAGGAGGTCGGAGTAGGGAGCGGATCGTGGATCGAGGCTCTCAAGCTCATGGGAAAGCTTGTCGATCTCCCGTTGCAGCCCCTTGGCTTCGGCGAAGGCGGACTCCGCTTCTTCCCAGAGCGAGTGTCCGGCCAGGTGAATGCCGTCCTGGGGCAGGTAGCCGATCCGGTACCCCTTGGGTTTGGCGATCCGGCCCGCGTTCGGCTCGATCACGCCCGCGATGCACTTCATGAGGGTTGATTTGCCCGCTCCGTTCGGACCTGCGAAGGAGATGCGGTCCTCCCTGGCCAGCACGAAGGAGAGCCCGTCGAACAGGACGCGGGCTCCGACCTCGACGCGGAGTTGCTGAATGGCCAGCACGGCGCGGAGGTTGCGGAAATGTCGGCGCTGGGCAAGGATTTTGCGTGAAACCGGGGTGAGGGACATCGGCAACTGATTCAGGGGACGGGGGTCCGCCACCCGGCGCCCGGCTGAGTCGTTGCTCGTCAATTCTCCGAAATTCAGTAACTTCCCGGTAAATCCGTCCCAACCCCGGTTGACGGCGGGGAGAAATGGAAATCTATTATCAACAGCACCTGCCGCCCCGAGCGCTTAGACAAAGAGTGGAGGTCTGTCGTGGCAGCCAGGAAGAATCACCACCCCAACCATGAAGAATCACTTGAAACCCCTGCTAGCCATTTCGATTTCGGGCCTGCTTCTGGCCGGTCTTGGAGCCCCGTCCGCTGCCCGGGAAATAAAGGATGCCCCGTTGGTGGACGGACTGGGAGATCTGCGGAAGTTGAACGAGAAGCTGGTCACCCTTTCCACGCCGAGTGCGGCAGCCACGGTCTCCCTGGTTTCCATCGGTGCCGGGGGAGCGGGCAGCGGGGTAATAGTGAGCCAGGAGGGCCTGATTCTGACCGCGGCCCATGTGGTGGCATCCCTCTCTGATGAGATCATCGTGATTTTCCCGGATGGCAAGCGGGCCAAGGCAGAGAAACTCGGTGGCGACTACGACCGCGATGCGGCCATGATAAGGATAACGGAAGAGGGAAACTATCCCTTCGTGAAGGTGGGTGAGAGCGAGAACCTGTTACGCAACGAATGGTGTGTGGCCCTGGGTCATCCAGGTGGATTCGATCCCATGCGGACACCGCCGGTAAGACTGGGCCGGGTCTTGAGAAACGGCCAATTCGTCACCACTGACTGCGCGGTGGTGGGGGGAGACTCGGGGGGGCCGCTCTTCGATGTGAACGGGGAAGTGATCGGGATCCACTCCAACATCGGAGCCACCCTGACCGAGAACCGGCATGTACCCATCGGAGTGTTCCTGAAGAGCTGGGACGACATGGTGGCGGGCAAGCGCACTGGTGCCCGCTATGCAGGCAGAGAGGAGCGCATCGATCCCGATCGTCCCGTGCTCGGGATCAATCTGGCCGGGCCGGCCGAGAACGGGGGAGTGACCCTGGAAGGGGTGATGGAGAATTCTCCGGCGCAGAAAGCAGGTCTGCAGGCGGGCGATGTGGTTACCGAGATCAATGGTGATGCGGTCAACACCCCGCAGGAGCTGGTGCGGTCGGTCAGTGAATTCAAGGCTGGTGAGAAACTGACGATCTCCTACCAGCGCGGGGACGGGGAGGAAGAGATCGAGATCAAGCTGGCCCGTCTTGGAGATCTCCTGGAGGCTCCTCCGGAGCGACCGGGTCGCGAACGCCGGGGACAGCGGAACCGGGAGCGCCTCCGCGAAGGCGGGGAAGCGGAACCGAAGGACGATTCCCGGAAGGAAGAGCCGAAGGCGGAAGAGAAGCCCGGCGAGGACGGGGAGAAGGCCGGGCAGGCTCGCAAGGAAGTGGAGAAACTCCTGAGGGAATCGCTGCGCAAGGGCAACCTCGATCTGAACGAAAAGCAGTTGGAGAAATTGGGGGGGATGGCTGAACTCGAGCGGGTGCTGCGGGAACTGGCCGAGTCGATTGGCCCGGAAGGGCTGCGAGACATGCTGGAGCTTGAGATTCAAAGCGGACCAGACGACTTTTTCGAGTCCACCATGAAAGCGCTTCAGCCGGTCACCGGCAAGGCCGCCAGGTCGGTGGTAGCGGTGCAGGTGGACGGCGTCCGCGGGGCGCTGGGAACCGTTGTTTCAAAGAAGGGACATATTCTCACCAAGAACACCGAGACCCTCAAGGGGAAGATCTCCCGTTCGGGAGACGGCAAGGATGTGCCCCTGAAGCTGGTCAAGCGCTTTCCGAAGCGTGACCTTGCGTTGTACCAGGGCCCGCCCATTGGATTGGAGCCGGTGCGGTGGATCGGGAAGAAGCAGAGTCCCATCGGAACGCTGCTCACCTCGCCTGATCCTGAGGGCGAACCCCTCGGGATCGGACTGATCAGCGTGTTGACCCGCGCCCTGGGTGAGGTTGGGTTCCTTGGGATCCAGGCCGGGGAGGGTGACGGCGGGGTGATCATCGAGCGCACCGTGAACGGGAGCCCGGCGCAAGAGGCAGGCCTCCGTCCCGATGATGTGATCACACATGTGGATGGTCTCGCCCTCATGGATCCTTTCGCCTTCGGAAACAAGATCCGGACCTATCGGGCGGGTGATGAGGTGGAGTTCACCTACCGCCGGGGGGAGGACGAGGAAAAGATCAGAGTGAAACTGGCTGCGCGACCGGAGGAGAAAAACACCGGTCGTTTCCGGCGCATGAACGAGATGAGCGGTCCACTTTCCACGCGTCTCTCCGGCTTTCCGCTGGCCTTGCAGCACGACATTCCGCTGGCCCCGAAGTTCTGTGGAGGGCCCCTTCTTGATCTGGAGGGACGCTGCGTGGGGATCAATGTTTCGCGCGCCGGACGAGTGAAGACCCTGGCCATTCCCACCGAGGACCTCCTGGAGCTTCTCGACGGGGTGGAGGGATCGGAGGGAAAAGAGCCGGAGGAATCCGCGGTCGCGCCGAACAACCCCAAGCCTGCCCCCGCTCCTGATCCAGAGGGCAGGGAAAAAGAGAGCGCGCGCGTCCTGCAGGAACTCCGCCGGGTGGAGGAGCAGCTCCGTGAACTCGAGAAGGAGCTGAAGGAGCTGCAGAAGTAGGACCGTGCCTCCCCCGGGGACTATTCCCTATTCCAGCACCGCGTTCCAGTCGTCGATCCGGCTTTGCTGGGCGGCGAAGAGGTCGTCGGTCGGGTCGTGGATGGTGACCGAATCGATGGTGAGGTCCTCGAGCGGGCGGTCGCCGGGACCGGTTGCGGTAGTGGCGATGGCATCGACCACCTCCTGTCCACCGGTCACCTCCCCGAAGACGGTGTGCTTTCCGTCGAGGAACTGGGTGGCAGTGTGGGTGATGAAGAACTGGCTCCCGTTGGTGTTGGGTCCCGCGTTGGCCATGGAGAGCTTGCCGGCGCTGTCGTGGCTGCGGTGGGGCAGGCACTCGTTCTCGAACTTGTAGCCCGGTCCTCCAGTGCCGGTCCCCTGCGGGCAGCCGCCCTGCACCATGAAATTGGGGATGACGCGGTGGAAGACCAGGCCATCGTAGAATCCTTTTCCGGCAAGATTGAGGAAGCTGGCGCAGGTAATCGGGGTGTCGCCCGCGTAGAGGGAGATGTCGAGGGCACCCTTGGAGGTGTTGAGCGTGATCTTGATGTCGTCCATGAGTCTCTTTTAAGCTACCAGTTTCAGGATTCAAGTTCCACCGGCCTGCTTTTTGTTAGCAGGCAGGCACGGGAGGGAGGCGGTCCCGGATAGCTTCCGCGCTCATTCCCGACTCCCGCAGGGTGGCAAGGGCGAGGGCATGATCGCGGGTGGCCAGCCGCTTTCCGGTTCCGTCCCGGATGAGTTCGTGATGGAGGTAGAGTGGTTCGGGGCATTGGAGGAGAACCTGCAGGAGCCGGTGGACGTGGGTGGAGGGCAGGAGATCCTCGCCCCTGGTGACGAGGGTGATCTCCTGCTCGGCGTCGTCCACCACCACCGCGAGGTGGTAGGAGGTGGCGATGTCCCTGCGGGCCAGGACGACGTCACCGAGTTCACCGGGGAGAACCGGCCGGGGTCCGCAGTGGAGATCGTGGAAGGTGAGCTCTCCGCACAACTCCGCCGCCCGTCCGGAGTCGAGGCGCCAGGCGTGGGGTTCTCCACGGGCGATGCGACCGGCCCGCTCGTCGGTGCTGAGAACGCGACAGGTTCCGGGATAGAGTGGCCCTTCCGGTCCGTGGGGCGCGCTGGTCATGCGGGCGATCTCGTCTTCGATGGTGCGTCGGTTGCAGAAGCAGGGATAGACCACCTTCCGATCGCGGAGGCGATCGAGGGCGCGGTTGTACTTCTTCAGCCGGTCGGACTGGCGGAGTGCCTCTCCCTCCCATGTGAGGCCCAGCCACTGGAGGTCCTCCTCGATGAGCGCATAGAACTCGGGCCGGACCCGGGTGTGATCGATGTCCTCAAAGCGCAGGAGGCACGATCCGCCCTTACGATCCGCCAGCTCGCGGGCCACCAGGGCGGCATAGGCGTGGCCAAGGTGCAACCGGCCGGTGGGGCTGGGTGCAAAGCGCGTGAGCATGGGAAAAGTCTCAGGGTTCAAGTTGGAGGTTTCAAGTTGTGCTTTATCCGGTCATAATGGCTGCGGCAGGTGCGATCATCCGGGACCTGCACCTGGATTTTCAGATTCACCGATGACTACACGAAAAGTTGAGGTCCGAACGGGTGGCCGGGGAAGGAGGGGACATCCCGGTCTCGGGCTCCTCGCAGGCTTTATCGCCATTGCATGGATCATCGGACTGGTTGACTGGAACACGGACCTGAATTTCACAAAATATGGAGTCAGGCCGCGCGAACCCATCGGGCTCCTCGGAGTCATTCTCATGCCCTTGCTGCACAGTGGCTGGGGACACCTTATGGCCAACACCGTCGCCCTGCTCGGACTGGGCGTGATCGTGATCCTGGCGGAAAGCCGCCGGTTTGCCTCCACCACTCTCATCCTCGTGTTGATCAGCGGACTGGGAACCTGGTTAATTGCCGAAAAGGGCACGAACCACATCGGGGCCAGCGGGCTGATTTACGCCTACTTTGGTTACATCATGGCCCGGGCGATCTGGGGGCGGCGACTGGTGTGGGCGGTGGTGGGCATCGTGGTGGCGGTGGCCTACGGAGGGATGATCGGGGGAATTTTCCCGGAGGGAGATCACATTTCGTGGGAGGCTCACCTGGCCGGGTTGCTGGGTGGGGTGTGGCTGGGCCAGCGTCATGCGTAGCGATGCCGGCCGGATGGGGATTGGTTTTGATCCTTGCTAAGCCTCAGGCTGGTGGCCCGTAATGGGTTATCGTGAAATACAGCCTCTTGTTCCTCTCCGTGCTCCTCGGAATGCCGATGGCGGCCTCTCCCCAGAAGGAGCAGAAAAGCCCCGGCGCAAAAGACATTTCCGGCAGGAAGGGAAATCCCAGGCCTTGGAAAGTGGCAGGAGATTTTCTGATCAGAGATACCAACGGGGCCGACAAGAAGCCTGCCGGTAATTCCCGTAAGAAAAGGGTGAAGCCTGTGCGCTCTTCCTGGATCTGGAGCGAGTTGGGTGATCGCCCCAACGCGGAAGTGGTCTACTTCCGAAAAACCTTTGAGCTGAAGGGTGGAAGGAAGGCAGCCGTGCTCAGTGTTACTTGCGACAATCACTATGAGGCCTGGATCAACGGGAAGCTGGTCGGCAAGGGTGACAACTGGGCGAATCCGGGACAGTTCGAGATTCGCAAGGACGTGAAGAATGGCGAAAACGTGATCGCCATCCGCGGACGCAATGCGGGCGGTGTTGCGGGATTGGCCGCCTCTCTTGAGATCACCACGGCGAAGGGAGAAAAAGTCCAGGTTGTTACCGATGACAGCTGGAGGCTTTCTCCCAAGGAAGAGAAGAGCTGGCAGGAAGCAGGCTTCAATGACTCGAGGTGGAGCAAGCCGAAGGTGCACGGGAGGATGGGGATGAATCCCTGGGGGCCGATTCTGGGTGGAGGGGCACCACTTGTAGCCGGACAGCCTCAATCTCCCGAGGATCGGACAGACCAGTACAAGGTCGCAAAGGACTTCAAGCTGGAGAAGCTCTATACTGTTCCAAAATCTCAGGGGTCATGGGTTGCCATGGCAGTGCGTCCGGATGGACGCCTCATCGTGTGTGACCAGTATGGTGGACTGTATGGCCTCAAACCGCCGGCGATCGGCGACGAGGATGCCACCACCGTGGCGGAACCGCTGGACGGTCTTGCGATCGGGGGGGCTCATGGCCTGCTCTGGCACCGGGGGGCGCTTTATGTCGCGGTGAATGAGCGAGCTCACGGTGGCAAGAAGAACGGGGTCTACAGGGTGACTGATTCGGACGGTGATGCGAATCTCGACAGGATTGAGCTGCTGAAGGAATTCGGAGGAGGCGGGGAACACGGACTGCACTCGATGGTTCCTTCCCCAGACGGTGAGTGGATCTACTTCATCCACGGCAACCATGCCAATCCGCCCGCGATGGATCACTACTGGATGCCTCGGAACTGGGGGGAGGATCACCTTTTGCCCCGTAATCCTGACGGTAACGGTCACGCAGGGGGCACGATGGCGCCAGGCGGGGCAGTCCTGCGTTTCCGGCCGGACGGGACGCGATGGGAGATGGTGAGCAATGGCTTCCGGAATCCCTTTGACCTGGCCTTCAACGAGCATGGTGACCTGTTTGCCTACGATGCCGACATGGAATGGGATCTTGGGATGCCCTGGTATCGTCCCACGCGCATTTGTCACGTGCTACCGGGCGCGGAGTGGGGTTGGCGCAATGGAACGGGCAAGTGGCCGGTTTACTACGAGGATAGCCTGTCGCCCGTGGTGGATATCGGACCGGGTTCGCCGACGGGCGCGCTTTCGGGATTAGGGGGAAAGTTCCCGGCCAGCTACCAGCGGGCGATCTACTTCTTGGACTGGACCTTTGCGACCATCCATGCCGTACACCTGGAACAGGATGGTTCCAGTTACCGGGGAACCAAGGAAGAATTCGTGGCGGGTCCCGGGTTGCCGCTGACCGATGCCGGGTTCGGGAAGGATGGCTCGATGTATTTCATGACGGGTGGCCGCCGGACCGCCTCTGCCCTCTGGCGGGTCACTTACACCGGATCCGAGAGCACGGCCCCGATCAAGCGTGATTCGGCCGGTTCGCCGCTTCCCGAGCTGTCGCAGGAGTTGCTTGAGGCTCCCTACGGAAAGATCTACGAAACGATGGGCTCTTCAGATCGCTTCACACGTTTCCTGGGCCGAATCGAGGCTGAGCGGCGCCCCATGGACGAACTCAAGAAGGCGATCAGGAAAGGTGCCAACACCTGGCAGTTGATCGATGCCGCCATCGCGCTGGCGCGGCAGGGGAAAACCGAGGACCGGGGAACGGCTCTGAGCTGGCTGGGCAAACTCGAGTGGGGTGACCTGTCCAAGCAGGAGCAGTTGGCACTCCTGCGGGCCTACGCGCTGACCTTCGCCCGTCTGGGTGCTCCGGGTGAAGAGGAGTGGAAGAACAGTATTGCAGCTCTTGATGCGGCCTATCCTTCTGGTGATGACGAGTTGGATGCCGAACTTTGTCGCGTGCTGTGCTTCCTGCAGGCCCCGAAGATCGTCGATCGCACGCTCAAGTTGATGGCCGCCCGCAAGGATACGAAGTGGCCTGATTGGGCTGAGCTTGCTTCGCGCAATTCCGGCTATGGACGGACGGTTCTTGGCATGCTGCGCAACTCGCCCCCGGCCCAGAACATTCACTACGCCTTTTGTCTGCGTGTCGTGAAGGGCCCCTGGACCGAGGGACAACGTCGCCAGATCATGGAGTGGTACTCCGGAATCCAGCTCCGGAGCGGTGGTAACAGCTATCGGAAGTTCCTTCAGCGTATGAGGGACGACATGCTCAGGAATGCCATGGAGGACGAACGCAAGGTCATTGCGTCCTGGAACCTGCCCCAGCCGAAGAGCCTCTTTGACGGCCTCCCCACTCCTGCCGGTCCCGGTAAGAACTACACGGCGGCCGAGGTGGTTCGGATCGGGAAAGATCTTTCCCAGGCCGACTTGGAAAATGGGGGAATAATGTTCAAGGCAACGCTGTGTTTCGCCTGTCATCGCGTGGGCGGAGAAGGTGGATCGGCGGGTCCCGATCTTTCGGCCCTGGGAGGTCGCTTCACGCTCGCTGATCTTGCGGAGGCCTTGCTTGAACCCAACAAGGTGGTTTCCGATCAGTACCAATTCAGCGTGATCACCAAGAAGGATGGGTCCTCGGCCTGGGGACGGGTGGTGGAGGAGAAGGGGGGCGTGATCACCCTCGTCAGCAACGCCTATGATTTCTCCCAGACGGAGCAGCTCAGGCGTGCAGAGGTGGAGAGCATCAAACCGTCGGAAGTGTCGCCCATGCCTGCCGGGTTGATTAACACCCTCAACGAAGACGAATTGCGGGATCTTCTCGCCTTTCTGGTGAGAAAGTAGCATGGGCGGCAAATCCCCCGCCGGCCATGGCGAAGAGGTCTTTCGGGTCCTGTGAGAATCCATGACGCTTAAGAGTTGAGCGTCAGGCCTGCTGTTCGATTCCGGGTGTTTTTGATGATTCCAAGATGAGGGAAGGCTTAAAGACCCTTCCGGAAGCGCAATTCTGCTGGACAGTTTCCCGGGGCTTTCCTTGCATGGCTCTCATGAAAGCAGCAAAAGGACTGGTTCTCGGGATTGTCAGTGTGGGATGTGTGGCGCTGACCGGTTGCGGGGGCAAGGGCAAGGATGCCGAGGATTCCCTCAAGGGGAAAACCTTCGGCAAATTCACCATCCTTGACGAGGTCCAGACCGATAACGGAGACCGTTCCCTGGCCAAGAAGAACGCGGAGAATACCCTCGGCAAGTATCCCGAAGTCGACGCCATGGTCGGCCTCTGGGCCTACAATGCGCCCCAGTGTCTCGAGGCTCTCAAGGATGCTGATAAGCTGGGCAAGGTGAAGGTGTTCTCCTTCGACGAGGACCCGGTGGCTCTGGACGCTATCAAGGGGGGGCACTGCGAGGGTACGATCGTGCAGGATCCCTATCTATTTGGGTATGATTCCATCAGATACCTTAAGGACATCGTAGTGAATGGCAAGATGCCTGAGCTCAACGAAGGGAAGAACATTCCGGTGGCGATCCGGACGATCGTGAAGGATAACGTGGAGGAATTCCGCAAGACCGTGTTGGATCGGTTGGCAGCCGGCGAAGCAGCCAAGGGTGCCGAAGCCCCTGCGGATGCTCCCAAGTTCGCCTTCATCACAAACGTGGCGGACCCCTTCTGGAGTCATGCCGAGGCCGGATGTTATGTTGCCGCCAAGGAGTTTGGAGTTGCAGTAGAATTCCAGATGAACAGCGCGGGCGACATCGCCGGGCAGAAGAAGATCGTGGAGAACATCCTCAACAAGGGAGAGTGCAAGGGGATTGCGATCAGCGTTCTCAATCCTGAGAACCAGACCGAGATGATCAACAACACGGCTGATCAGCTGCCGCTCATCACGCACGACAGCGACGCTCCGGATTCGAAGCGCCTCTTTTTCCTGGGGACGGAGAACTACCAGGCCGGGCGCGAGCTTGGGAAACTGATCAAGAAATCCATGCCCGAGGGAGGAAAGGTCATGCTCTATGTGGGCAAGATTGACCAACTCAACTCGATCCAGCGCCGCGACGGGTTGCTCGATGAACTCGCAGGCAAACCCGCCAAGTAAGAGGTGGCCGCGGACCCGGACTCTCAGCCACTGTTAGAGGCCCGCGCGATCAGCAAGCGCTTCGGGGGAGTACTTGCCCTTGAAGGGGTGAGTGCCTCTTTTCATGCAGGGGAGATCGTGGCTGTCATGGGGGAGAACGGGGCGGGCAAGAGTACCTTGATGAAGTGCCTGGCCGGTGTTCACCAGCCGAACGAGGGCAAAGTCGTGATCGATGGGGAGTTGACCCAGATCCCCGACGTGCGGGCTGCCGAGAACCTGGGGATCGCCTTCATCCATCAGGAACTGAACCTCGCGGAAAATCTCAATATCGGGGCCAACGTCTACCTGGGGCGTGAGCCGCGAATCCTGGGACCATTCTTCAATCAACGCGAAATCCGGGCCCGCACCCGGAAACTACTGGGAGACCTTGAGCTCGACATCGCTCCGGACACGCTGGTGCGGGACCTCTCCATCGGGCATCGCCAGATGGTTGAGATCGCGAAGGCGCTTTCCCAGAAGGCGCGCATTCTCATCATGGATGAACCCACCAGCTCGTTGTCTCTCCACGAGACCCGCGTGCTCTTCCGTCTTGTGAAGAAGCTCCGCGATGAGGGGATGTGCATCGTGTTCATCTCTCACCGGATGGCGGAAGTAGAGGAGATTGCAGACCGGGTTATTGTGCTCAGGGATGGCAGGAACAGCGGAGAACTGGGCCGGGAGGAGATCAGCCGCGATCGCATCATATCCCTCATGGTGGGACGGAAACTGGTGGTGCACGAAAAGGCCGGCGGGGAGACTGGGGAAGTCCTGCTGGAAGTGCGAGACCTGAGGGTGGCACGGTTTCCGGATGTGCCGGTGAGTTTCGAGTTGCGGTCCGGAGAGGTGGTAGGGATGGCCGGACTGGTAGGGGCGGGTCGTACGGAGGTAGTACGGGCCATTTTCGGAATCGACCGTTCGCTGGGCGGCGCGGTCCGGGTGAATGGGCAACCGGTTTCAATCAAGCATCCGCAGGACGCCATCCGGGCGGGGCTGGCCCTCGTGCCCGAGGATCGCAAGGCACAGGGAGTCATCCTCAACCTTGCCATTCGGGATAACGTTGCGATGGTAGGAATGAATCGCTGGCAGCAGGCCGGGTTTGTCAAGGATCGCCAGATCGACAAGCGGGCAGAGGAGGCCCGGGAGTCCCTGCGCATCCAGACCCCCAGTATCAGGCAGCAGGTCTCCATGCTTTCGGGAGGCAACCAGCAGAAGGTCGTTCTGGCAAAGTGGATGCCGCTCCGGCCGCGTATTTTTCTCCTCGACGAGCCGACCCGGGGCATCGACGTGGGTTCCAAGAGCGAAATTTACGAGGTGATCGATCAAATGACGTCCGAGGGTGCGGCCGTCCTCGCTATTTCGAGTGAACTGGAGGAAGTTCTCCGTATCTCGGACCGGGTGATCGTGATGCACGAGGGCCGGGTCGCCGGAGAGGTTTCCCGGGATGACCCGGAGTTTTCAGAAGAGGGAATCATGCAACTTGCCACCGGAGGAGAATAGGATGGAGTCATTGAAGAAAATCATAAGGGAAAACCCCAAGCTCCTCGTGATCTTCGGATTACTCGTATTGCTTTTCGTTACCACCAGTCTCCTGCAGCCATCCTTCCGGGATCCAGCGACCCTGACCAACACCATGCG
>DMYM01000454.1 GCA_003483645.1 Verrucomicrobiales bacterium | reverse complement strand
GAGCGATTGAGACTGGCGTCGATCAGTTCGCCTTCCGCAATCTTGATGCTACCAGGTTGAAGGGTGCGGTGGGCCTGCAGGATGGCTGCGACGATCCCGTCAACCACGACCTTGAAGTTCTCCTGGTCGAAACCGCCCGAGACAGCGTTGTACAAGAAATAGTGGGAGTAGCCGCCCGGCCCGCTGTGAGTGTGGGTTGCGGTCAAGAGGACGTTTCGATGATCGTAGAGAGCTCCGAATTGTTCCTGGAGCCTCGCGACCACCGCTTGTTTGACGGCCTGGGAAATCATTTCCAGATCCGCGCTGACGATGACGACGCGCTTCGACTGGGACGGGCTGAAAATGAGAAAGGCCCGCGCCCAGAGCCTCATGTGAATTCCATCGCCCCGCTGGGTGGGACGCGCATAGCCCATGAACGTGCAGTCGAGGGCGGGGCCCGTGACGTCGTGTTTTCCGACACCGACAAGAAATGGTGTGGTGGCCTGTTCCTCGGATTTCGGCGGCGCGATTTTGGAGGTGGGACTCCCCGGGACGCGGGCCGGTGGAACCGGAGAACTCTCCGCCGGGACCGGAGGGCAACCCGCGCACACCGCGATGCCAAGAGCCAGCGCGGAGATGATCAACGCGATCGCTGGGACCATCGTTTTCAGGGGACGAGTGCGATGCAGGGGAGGTCCTGGTGATCGAATTCCAGGCGGATCACTTGGATTCGAACGTTCTCTCATGCCACTGACGATGGGGATCAAAGCCCGCTCCGTCAATGCGGGGCCTGCTCCTTGGCAGAGGCCGGATCGGCGCGGGCTTTCAAGGCGATCGTCGGGGAGGGCAACGTCTCCGTCTTGCACACCCTGAGCCGTAAGGTGGCCGACTTCGACGAGTTCACGGCGCCGGGCCTTTCTCTGTCAGGAAGGGGCTCCTTAGCTTTTTTCCTCCACTCCCCTTTTTCTGTAACTAACCGATGGTGAAGAGGTGGCTCGGGACGGAATCGAACCGCCGACACAGGAATTTTCAATCCGCCTCAAGGCCGGCAATGAGTTTGGAGAAGTAGTCTGCTCCCGCTTCCAGATCCGCGATGCTGATGAACTCATCCCTGGTATGGGCCTGCTGAATGGAACCCGGTCCCAGGCAGATGGCGGGAAGGCCACCTTCGTTGAGGTGGGCGGCATCGGAGAACCAGGGAGCGCCGACGAGCTGGGATTGCGGGTGCAGGGCGGTGAGACGGGTGAGCCATTCGTTGTCGACAGGAACCTCCATCGGCGGGTTTTCGACACATCTCTCCAGAGTAAGGGGGAGGCCGCGCTCTGCAATGAAGGCCTCCAGGAACTCCCGGGTGCTTCCCTTCGTGGTCAAGGAGGGAGGAAAGCGGATATCAATCTGGGCGGAGGCCTGATCGGGGATGATGTTGGCCCGGGTTCCTCCCCTGATCATTCCAACATTGATAGTGGCGTGTCCGAGAACCGGGTGGGTGAAATCAGCCAGGTCCAGTTGCAATCCACTCTCCAGGAGGTCAAGGGAGCGTACCAGTTTCATGATGGCATTGTCGCCGAGTTCCGGTTGGGAGGAGTGACCGGACAGTCCACTGGCTGTGAGAGTGGCCCAGAGGGATCCCTTTGTGACGTGGACGATGTCGAGCTGGGTCGGTTCCCCCGCGATGGCAAACTCGTAATCTGCGCCGTGTTTCTGCACGAAGTGTCTGGATCCCTGCTGACCGGATTCCTCGCTCATGAAGGCCACGAAGTCGACCGCCACTGCAAGGTCCGCGAGGCGTTCCCGGTTCCTGATCAATCCCCAGATCATGGCGGCCATGGATCCCTTGGTATCCGAGGCGCCGCGCCCCCATAGTTTTCCGCTGCGCAACTCTCCGCCGAAGGGATCGATGGTCATGCCTCCGATTCCCACGGTATCGAGGTGCGGTCCCAGCAGGATTCGCGGACGGCTGTCGGAACCGGATCCCGGGCTGCAGGCAAGGAGGTTCGGGCGACCGGGTTCCACCTCCTCAGTGGTGACTGCAAAGCCGTGTTCACTGAGAAAATCTCCCAGCCAGATGGCAAGACTCTCTTCTCCGCACCGGTCCGTACCCGGATCGCCGTCGGGGTTGACCGAGGGGATGCGGACGAGTTGCTGGAGAAGGTCCGTGACGGAATCCACTCCCCCGTTGAATCACAGGACGCAGTGAATGTCTGGTGTTTTCAATGACATAACCGGGTTTGAGGTTGCTTTTTCAGTCGAGCAGGGCGACGGGCAGCCGGAAGGAGGAAAGTTATTGGCATCCCGGGCAGGGGAGTTGCGGGCAGAAGTCAGAATTGAGCAGGAAACGCTTTTGTCTTGCGGGGGTGTGGGCAAGGGTGTGTCCCCAGATGGAAGTGCGCTATTCGCATCAGTTGGCGGCCCGCATCGAGGCAACGGGATCGAATCTCTGCGTAGGTCTGGACCCGCGTATTGAACGGCACGGCAACGAAATCGAAGAAGTGGAACGTTTCCTGGACGGGGTGGTGGAGGAAACCCTTGCGCAGACGGCCTGCTACAAGCCGAACATCGCCTACTTTGAGGCAATGGGTCCGGAGGGCCTGGCCATGCTGAAGCGTGTGATGGGGCGCATCCCGGAAGGAGTTCCGGTCATCCTGGATGCCAAGCGCAGTGATATCGGGGAAACGCAGCGTCGCTACGCACAGGCCTGTTTCGAGGGCTTCGAGGCTCATGCGGTGACCGTAAATCCCTTCATGGGCTACGATTCACTGGAGCCCTTTCTCGACTACCCGGGGAAGGGGATCTACCTCCTGGCCGTCACTTCGAATCCCGGCAGTGATGATCTGCAGCGGCGCGAGAGCGGGGGACGCAGGATTTTTGAACTGGTCGGTGAATTCGCGGAGCGGGCTGCGGGAGAAGAGCGCGGGACAGAGGTTGGCCTGGTGGTGGGGTTGACGAATGCCGACGAAGATGTGCTGGCCGGATTGCCGGATGTGCCGCTCCTGATTCCGGGACTGGGCGCGCAGGGGGGCGATCTCTCGATGCTGACGGGAGCGGAACGCCAGGCGCCCAATGTGGTGAACGTGTCCCGCGGGGTTCTTTACGGTGAGGCGGGCTCGCCACGAGAATGCGCCGC
>DMYM01000149.1:5414-7800 GCA_003483645.1 Verrucomicrobiales bacterium | reverse complement strand
GGTCTCGATGGCAAATTCCGCAAAGCTCTACAAGTCAATGATTGACGGCTTGGAATATCGCGGCTCGGCTTTCTTCCAGTGCTACACCACATGCCAGCCCGAGCACGGCGTCGCTGATGACAAGTCCGCTCTGCAGGCCAAGCTCTCCCGTGACAGTCGCGGGATGCCGGAGTTCGTCTTTGATCCCCAGCAGGGCGAACTTTCCCAGAAATGCCTGGATCTAAAAGGCAACCCCAATGTCAAGAATGACTGGGGGCAGTCTACCTACGCGGAGGACAAGGAGAAATACAACTACACCGTGGCCCACTGGGCCACGACAGAGGCACGTTTCCGCAAGCACCTCAAGGTGATCAAGCCCGATGACGCGGAAAGCATGCTTTTCCTTGATGACATACTGCTCTGTGTGACACAGGCCGATGTTGTAAACCGCCGTGTCTTCGACGAGGCCCACCGTTCTTATATCCCCGACTTTGGTGTCTATATTATCGCCGACATCGGCGGCAAGAAGAAGCATGTTGCAGTCAGTCGCCAGGTTGTTCTGTTTTCCGTCGAGCGGCGCAAGGCATGGCGCATGTTGCAAAGCAAAGCAGGAGTGGAAAATGCCGATTACCAGGCTCAAATCCAATTGCTTGAAGACGTCGATGGCGGCAAGATCAGCATCGAGGACCTGCGTGCCAGGCCACGGGAGATAATCGCTGCCGAGAAGGCCACTGAAGGTTAACTTCTGGCCCAGCGTCCCCAGACACGCAGGTACTCGGGAATGTTCAGTTCCCCGTCTCCGTTGGTATCGAGTGCATTGAATACCTCGTGGGCCAGTTTCTTGTCTCTTAACTTCTTGCTGGCGATGATCTCCTCAGCGGTCAGCCGGTTATCATCATTGAAATCCATGGCACTGAATATTTCCTTTGCTTCATCAGTGATGATTCGATTTTCCACGTACTCCTTCTCAGAGACAAATCCATCCCTGTTCGCATCGGATGCCTGGAAGATGCCAGCCCTTGACTCGCGTGTCAGGTAGCGTCCGCCATCTATATATTCTTTTTTCGAGTGTCGCCCGTCCTTGTCAAAATCAGTGAACCCGAAGACGCGGCGATAGCCTTCCAGGGTGCGTTCGGCAACGCCTTCGGTTCCCCGCGCACCGAATGACTTGAGGATTTCCCGGGGTGTAAGCCCCCCGATTTCCTTGGGAACCGGAGGGATAGGCCCGGCGGGCCGGGTGACCCTGGCAGGAGGCGCAGAGGACGGATCATTGCGGTCTGGTTTGATCCGGCTGTTGCCGAATTCTGGACGGAGCTCATCAGTGGTGAGTTTTCCGTCTGTGTTCTTGTCGAGCTTTTTCAGGGCGGCGCTGGCGCCAGCAATTTCCGCAGCTGATATCTCATTGTCCCCGTCGGTATCGAGTGCCGCCAGAATGGGGTGGGTGCGCACTGCATTTCCGGGGCCGTTTCCACGGCGGAATTGAGACGGTCGTTCACGAGTGCCTTCCGGTCCAGGCCCGGGGGCTTGCGCGATGACCGGGCTCGCCATGATGGACAGGCATCCTGCAACCAGACCGGCCTGTAGAAGTGCTTTTTTTACCGGGAACATGGCGATATGTTATCACACGGGTTACTGCTGGGAAATCGGCATCTGTTTCCAGTTTAGCGTCCCGGAGGTCGCGCCCGGTTGCGGGAGTTACCCGCGCGTCCAAGGTGTTTGTCCATCTCCTCCCTGCTTACAGCACCGTTTCCGTCGGCATCCATCAGTTTGAAGCGTTCGATCATCGGGCCGCGTGCCTCATCCCGGGAGATTGTGCCGTCCCTGTCGGCATCCATCCGGGCAAACAACTGCTCCGCGTCAGGCTTGCGGCGTTGTCCAAATCCACCCCGTCCACCGGGCCGCTGTCGCCGGTCAAAACCTCCGCCCCCGCGGGCAGAACGCACCGTGCCGGCATCTCGGTCACGCCTGATTTCAATCTCGTAGCGATGACTCACTGCCCTGCACCAACCCTCTTCATCGTCACAGGCGTAATAAGAGACCTCAAGTTCCAGTGGTTGCTCAAGCTTCCCGGTTCCGGAATCGATCTCGAGTAGAAACTCGCGCGGATCAATGTCCGAGGGAGCCTCAACTTTCGGAGCAACGCCTTTACTCATGCTCAACTTGACACCCTTCGGAGCCTTGAGCTCAAAACGAAGAGGTTCCGCCAGGTTGTTCCAATGCACCGTATGGACAGGATCAAGGTGGAAACCGATGTGCAGCTTTCCGTTACCTTCATTGAGTAATCCCCGATCTGCCTCGGCACGCAGCTTGGCATAAAAAGTTTCCTTCGTGCCGCCATCATCATCCTTTCTCATCACCGGTCGGGCAATCACCGGCGTAACACCCTCGGGTTTCTCTACTCTAGGCA